>QKDO01000006.1 GCA_003252075.1 Nitrospirota bacterium | reverse complement strand
CTGATGTCTGCAACAGGCTCTCCCGAGACTGACCGCGTGTTGAAAACCGTGATATCAGCTCCCATGGACTGCAGGACGCTGATCAGCCCCGTGCGCGTGGGATTGATCCCTACGTTTTTCAGCAGTATCTCCGCACCGGGGATGACGATAGCAGCGACCATAAAAAAGGCCGCTGATGAAAAGTCGCCCGGCACCGTGATCTCCTGGCTGGAAAGCTCCCGGTTACCCCGAACGGCCACGGTAAGACCGTCTGATGTAAGCTCGGCGCCGAACGCCGGCAGCATGCGTTCCGTATGGTCACGGGACTTGGCCGGCTCTTTCACGATGGTGATGCCTTCTGTATAGAGGCCGGCGAGAAGGATCGACGATTTTACCTGTGCACTGGCGATCGGCATGGTGTAGGATATCGGCGCCAAGTTGCCGCCGCTGATCGCCAGGGGAGCAAATCGGTTGCCGTCCCTTCCGGAGATCTGCGCTCCCATCAGGCTGAGCGGCTTAATGACCCGCCTCATGGGGCGCGATCGGAGGGAATGGTCTCCGGTGAGCACCGAGAAGAAGGGGTTTGCCGACAGGACGCCGGCAAGCAGACGCATGGTTGTGCCCGAATTTCCGCAGTCGATCACATCAGACGCCTCCCTGAGGCCGTGCAGTCCTTTTCCCTGGATCACGAGCATATCGCCGTTGTCCTCGATCTCTATGCCGAGCGTCCTGAAAGCCTGCAAGGTGCTCTCGGTATCCTGGGCCCTGAGAAAATTTCTGACCACACCTTTCCCTCGGGCGATTGACGAGAACATGACCGCCCGGTGCGATATGGACTTGTCCGGCGGAGAGACCACTTCCCCGGAAAACCGCGCTGCCGTTGTTATCTCAATCTTGTCCAATGCGCTTCCTCGATTCGCTGGCCCTGGCGAAATGCTTCTTCAAGGCTTCTGCGTCGGATGCCTTCAGATGCGCATCCATCGTGTCCAGGTTTTCCCTGAATGTTGCCAGCATCTCCCGGATGTTCTCCCTGTTCAGGAGGGAAATGTCCGTCCATATCTCGGGTGAACTCGCTGCTATCCGTGTCATGTCCCGGAAGCCCTGTCCGCAATACGACAAGAACGAGCGGTCGATGTCAGAGACCGTATTGACCATGGCATAGGCGATGATATGCGGGAGATGACTTACGGCAGCATATACCCGGTCATGCTGATCAGGGTTCATGGTCGTCACCTTTGACCCAAAACTCTTCCAGACGTCCATCACCGCTTTGAGCGCCGCAGGTTCAGTGCGATCAGAAGGGGTTATGATACAGAGCGCATCCCGGAAAAGATCGGAATCTGCGTAGGCAATGCCCGAACGGTCACTGCCCGCGATCGGGTGAGCGCCGACAAAGTGGACACCGGACGGCATGCTGTCTTCCAGATCATATACCAGTTTTCCCTTGACGCTTCCCACATCGGTCACGACAGCGCCGTTTTTAAGTGACGATGACGCACGCTTCAAAAGCTCACTGAAGGAGCCGACCGGAGCTGCCAGCAGAACGAGATCCGCATCGTTGCAGGCATCGGCTGGATCTGCAGCAAAGGAATCGATGATCCCCATCTCTTTTGCCTGTTCAAGATTCGCCCTGCTCCTGCCGAATCCGCAGACACTTCCGCAGAGGCCGTGCTTTTTCAGCGCGAGGCTGAAGGAAGCACCCAGCAGACCAACACCGAGTATTGCCGCGTTATTGAACACCAAAGGTCAGATTTCCCTTCCCACTGCCGCGGCTATCGGTTTCAGCTCCTTCATGAGCCGGTCGAACTGGTCGGGTTTCAGTGACTGGTCGCCGTCCGACATTGCCTCTTCCGGGTTGGTATGCACCTCGATGATAAGCGCATCGGCTCCGGCAGCAACAGCCGCCTTTGCCATCGGGGCGACCAGGTCCCGTTTCCCGACGCCGTGGCTGGGGTCAACAACGACGGGCAGGTGCGTAAGCTGCTTCAGTACCGGGACCGCACTGAGGTCGAGTGTGTTCCGCGTTGCCGTCTCAAAGGTCCGTATGCCGCGTTCGCAGAGCATGACGTTATGATTGCCCCGGGACAGGATATATTCAGCGGACATGAGCCATTCCTGGATGGTGGAAGACAGGCCGCGCTTGAGCAGCACCGGTTTGTCCGAAGTTCCGACTTCGAGGAGCAGCCTGAAGTTCTGCATGTTGCGCGCACCGATCTGGATGATATCCGTGTACTTGGTGATCACGTCCATGTCCCGGGGGTCCATGATCTCGGTGATGATCGGCAGGCCGGTCTTTTCCCGTGCCTCCGCGAGATACCGCAGTCCCTCTTCTCCCAGCCCCTGGAAGGCATAGGGTGATGTCCTTGGCTTGAATGCGCCGCCGCGCAGGAACAGGGCGCCGGCTGCGCTCACTTTTTCCGCGATGCCGGTGAGGATGGTCTTGTTCTCCACTGCGCAGGGGCCGGCCATGACCGGTATCCTTCTGCCCCCGATGGCAATACCGCGAACGCTGATCACGGTGTCTTCTTTCCGGAACTCCCGGCTCGCCAGCTTGAAGGGCTTGACGATCCTGACTACATTCTCGACGCCGGAGGCAGCCCGGAAGGAATCCTCTTCCTCCTCGGTGACCTTCGACGTATCGCCGATGACGCCGATGATGGTCCGCTCGGTACCTGTCGAGATATGCGCCTTGAGGCCGCGACCCTCCAGTTTCTTGACGATATGCCGTATATCTTCTTCTGTTGCTTCAGAGCCTAATACAATGATATCCATATCTTCTCCTTCGGTAGTTCAATGCCCAGGGTACACGGCGCACAGCCACCGTCTTTTCTACTGCCGCAGTCGGCAACAGGACTATGCGCCGATCACTTCTTTCAGTGCTGCAATGAATCGTCTGTTCTCTTCGGGAAGTCCGATGGTCACGCGGACCGCCCTTTGCCCCATGGGCCGAATGATAACGCCCTTCTTCAGCAGGCTGCTGTAGAGTGCCAGGGAATCGTCCATCGGAACATAGACGAAATTTGCCTGCGTCGGCACGCAGGAGATACCGAGAGCCTTCAGCTGCTGATAGATGTACTGTTTGCCCTCCTCGTTGGTCTTCTGCGATTGTGTCACATGGGCCTTGTCTCTCAGCGCCGCGAGCGCAGCCTTCTGTGCTACGGAGTTGGTGTTGAAGGGTTCCCTGAGCCTGTTCATGTCCGTCAGGATATCCTTCCCGGCGACGCCATAGCCGATCCGCAGGCCTGCAAGGCCATAGATCTTCGAGAAGGTCCTCAAGATCAGGATGTTCCTGCCCGACCGGAAATGCTTCATGCTGTCCGCGTAGTCAGGCGCAACCACATACTCGTAATAGGCCTCGTCAACAACGATGAGCACGGTGTCAGGTATGTTTTCCATCAACCGGTCAAATTCGTCCTTCGCGTTATACGTCCCCGTGGGATTGTTCGGGTTGGCAAGAAAGAGCATCTTTGTCCTGGGGGTTATCGCTTGAGCCATGGCAGCAAGATTATGGGTATAACCGGCGAGCGGCACCTGGATGGATGTCCCGCCGACCGACTGCACGGCCATGGCGTAGACAACAAAGGACGGCGTCCCCATGACCGCCTCGTCACCCGCTTTCATGAATGTACGGGCAGCAATATCCAGCAGCTCGTTGGAGCCGTTACCGAGGATCAGCTCGTCTTCGCTGACAGCGAGAGTCCCTGCAAGCTCCTTTTTGAGGTAATAGCCTGCGCCGTCAGGATAGCGATTCAGGTCGGTAAAGGAATCCCTTATCGCCTCCAAGGCCTCGGGCGAAGGGCCGAGCGGGTTCTCGTTCGATGCAAGCTTGATCGAATGGGATATCCCGAGCTCCCGTTCGAGCTCTTCAACGGGCTTGCCCGGGACATACGGCTGCATTGCACGGATATAGTCTGGCGGTTGTATCATGACACCTTCCCCTGTGGATACGATCCAAGGATCTTGAGATAGAGACAGTTTTCCGATAGCGCATCGATGGCCGTGCGTATCTTTTTGTCCTCGATATGTCCCTCCATATCGACAAAGAAGATATATTCCCATGCCTTTCTCTTGGACGGGCGCGATTCAATCTTGGTGAGATTGATCTTTGCCCTTTTGAACGGCATCAGGACGTCATACAGCGATCCCGGCTTGTGCTTGATCGAGAACATGATCGAGGTCTTGTCATTGCCCGTGCGGTGCGGAAACTCCTTTGAGATGACGAGAAAACGGGTTATATTCCTTCGGTTGTCCTGGATGTTCCGCTCAAGAATGCTGAGGTCATACATGCGGGCAGCGATCTCACTCGCAATAGCTGCGGTATGAGGTTCTTTTGCCGCGAGTTCAGCGGCCTTGGCAGTACTGGTGGATTCTGCTACCGGGATGCCGGGCATGTTCGTCTCAAGCCAGCCCCTGCATTGGGCAAGACCCTGGGGATGGGAGTATATCTTCCGTATTTTTGACCGGTCCGTCTGTTTTGAGAGCAGGTTGTGCGAGATCTCAATGATGATCTCGGCAACGACCTGAAGTTCAGAGTCGACGAACATGTCGAGTGTATGGCTGACGACACCCTCGTTGGAGTTCTCAATCGGTACGACACCGTACTCTGCCTTTCCGGTCTCAACATTCTCGAAGACCTTCTTGATGCCGTCAACCGGCAGAAAGGCGGCGGAAGACCCGAAATGGCGCAGCGCAGCCAGATGGGTATAGGTTGCCAGAGGGCCGAGACAGGATACTTTCAGCGGTTCTTCGAGAGAGACCGATGCCGAGAGGATCTCCCGGTAGATCGCCTTCAGCGCGTCGTTCGGGAACGGCCCCCTGTTGCGGTCGGTCAGTCGTTCCAGGATCTGGCGTTCCCGGTCGGGCTTGTAGAAACGGGACTTCTCTGCGCGCTTGATGGTACCCACCTCGATCACGATCTCCGAGCGCCGGTTCAGGAGCTCAAGGATATTGTCATCGATGGCGTCGATCTGTTTTCTGAGTTTGTCCAGTTCGCTCATGATTGGCGGATACTCCCTCTAAATCTGTTCGCGGCATGTAGAGTAGTAATAGTACCCGAGATTTCCTTCTTTTTTCAAGGAGTTGTGTAATTTCTGTTTTGTGCATGCTATAGTTAATGGCTCATGAACGTGCAACATACCAGTAAAGGCCTGCCATTCCATTATGGGTGGGTGGTAGTGGTTACGGGCATGCTCTGCATCATGGCATGCCTCGGCATCGGCAGATTCGCTATCGGCATGCTTCTTCCGTCCATGGCTGCAACGTTGCATCTTACCTATTCCCAGATGGGCTTTATCAGCACGGCAAATTTCCTCGGGTACCTGGTTTCCGTGATCATCAGCGGCCACGTTGCCATGCGTATTGGTCCCCGCATCTTTATCTTTTTTTCTCTGTTCGTGGTCGGCATATCCATGGCCCTTGTGAGCCAGGCGCGCACATTTTCCCATGTGCTGCTGCTTTACATGCTGACCGGCATCGGGAGCGGGGCAACGAATGTGCCGGTCATGGGGCTTGTATCGGCGTGGTTCAAGGCAAAAAAACGGGGGAAGGCAGCAGGGTTCATCGTTATCGGAAGTGGGTTCGCAATCATGCTCTCGGGTAAGCTGATACCGTATGTCAATGCCGTCGGCGGCAGCGAAGGATGGAGGATCAGCTGGCTCATCCTCAGTTCCATAGTGGTCGGCATTGCCGTAATCGGCGTCCTGCTGCTCAGAAACCGGCCCGAAGAGAAAGGATTACTGCCCGTAGGGAGCGAGCCGGCGGTTTGCCCGTCTGACCGGGCTGAGCCGAGGGAGATTAATGTCTACAAGGAAAAGATGATCTATTATCTCGGCATCATCTATTTTCTTTTCGGCTACACCTATGTGGTATATGCAACATTCATTGTTACCACCCTCGTGAAGGAACGGGGATTTTCCGAATCGCATGCAGGCAATTTCTGGGCATGGGTGGGGTTCCTGAGCCTTTTTTCCGGTCCGGTCTTCGGCACGCTATCTGACCGGCTGGGACGGAAGGCAGGGCTGATCACGGTCTTCTCCCTCCAGACGGTCTCCTATCTCCTTGTTGCATCAGGTCTGCCGGGGATGTTTCTCTACCTGTCGGTCTTTTTTTACGGGATCGTCGCCTGGTCTATTCCATCAATCATGGCAGCTGCGGTGGGTGATTATGTGGGCGCACGAAATGCGGCGGCGGCATTCGGCCTCATTACGTTTATCTTCGGCTTCGGACAGATATCGGGGCCCGCTGTTGCAGGCATTTTGGCGGAAAAAACAGGAAGCTTCTCGATCAGTTTTTATATGGCAGCAGGGTTAGCAGGAGTGGCGATCCTGCTAACAGTATTTCTGAAGAAGCCGCAGGCAGCATAGAAATCACGTCCCGCTGCCCGGAAGCATGGTGCAGGAGGAGCGGAGTCAGTCAGTCCGCGTATTGAGGCGCCTGCCTTTCAGTGCTTTCATCCTCTTCTTCTGGGCTTCTCTGCGCTTGCGCTTGTCTTTCTCAGAAGGTTTTTCGTAAAAGCTCCGCTGCTTGATCTCCCTGAACAGGCCATCTTTCTGGAGCTGGCGTTTCAGGGATTTCAGCGCTTTTTCTATGTCATTGCCAAAAACTTTAATATCCAAGATGTCTTATCCTCGCCCTCTTCCCGGACCTCTGCCACCACCGAATCCGCCTCTGCCGCCGCCAAAACCGCGTTTTTCCCGCGGCTGTTGCGGTTTTGCCTCTGCAACGGTGATCTGCCGCTCCATAAATGTGGTGCCGTTCAGCGCTTCGATCGCCTTTGCGGCATTCTCCTCGGTTGTCATTTCGACAAATCCGAAGCCCTTGGGTTTTCCCGTGAACTGGTCAGTGATGATCTTTACGGATTCTACTTCCCCGCTCTGAGAAAAAAGCTCTCTGATATCATCCTCTGTTGCCTGAAATGAGATGTTTCCCACGTACAGTTTCTTCTCCACGTACTGCCTCCTATTCTTGACTGGCTGCAAATAGAAAAACCTCGGAGACTTTCAAAGTCTCTGAGGTTCCCTCAACTCCAAAAGTTAGTGCATTAGTATACCTGAGAAGGCGGTTAAATGTAAAACGTACCGAAAGCTGCGGCCACGAGTGTTTTACGCCTGTGAGCGCATGCCTCCTGCAGTCAGATAGATTCAGCCAGGTCCCTGATGAGGCGCTCGGAATCTTCCCAGCCGAGACAGGGGTCAGTGATCGACTTTCCATAGACGTTTTCACTGATCTTCTGGGTGCCTTCGACAATATAGCTTTCGATCATCAACCCCTTCAACTTGTTCCGCAGCGTCTTGGAATGCTCGCGGCTTCTTATCACCTCTTTTGCTATCCGCGGCTGCTCATGGAACTTCTTGTTCGAGTTGGCATGGTTCGTGTCCACGATAATTGCGAGATTGGCAAGATTGCGCTTCTTGTAGATCTCTGAAAGTCGCATCAGGTCTTCATAGTGATAATTGGGGATGTTCGTTCCGTACGGGTCTACCGCGCCGCGCAGTATGCAGTGCGCCAACGAATTGCCCGTTGTGCTTACCTCCCAGCCGTTATATACAAAAATATGAGGGAGCTGGGCAGCCTGGACCGAGTTGAGCATTACTTCAAGATCTCCGCCGGTAGGGTTTTTCATGCCCGCCGGCACATCCAGCCCGCTGATGGTGAGCCGGTGCAGCTGGTTCTCGACCGACCGGGCACCGACCGCCACATAGCTCAGGATGTCCTCGAGGTATGGATAATTGCCCGGGTAGAGCATTTCATCAGCGGCAGGAAGGTGGGATTCCTCCAGCGCACGGATGTGCATCTTGCGAATCGCCTTCAGGCCCCTCACCATGTTCGGTTCTTCCATGGGCTTCGGCTGGTGCGCCATGCCCTTGTATCCTTCCCCCGTTGTCCGGGGTTTGTTCGTATAGATGCGGGGGATTATGATCAGCTTGTCCCTGACTTCCTCCTGAAGCCGGGCAAGACGCGAGACGTAATCACAGACAGACTCCTCATTGTCGGCAGAGCAGGGGCCGATGATCACCAGGAACCTGTCGCTGTTCCGTTCGAACACTTCCCTGATCTCTTCATCGCGCTTCTGTTTCAGCTTCTTAAGATTCGCAGACAGCGGCATGGTCTGCATGATCTCTTTCACACTCGGCATCTCTCGCACATACTGAAAGCTCATAAATCCCCCCGCGTTATATGCAATATAGATCTTTCATTCTAAACCATTCGGAATTTTTCTGCTCATATCGACAGTGCTCGTCTGCCTGTCGACATATCGTGAAGGTTCACGTCCTGCCTCTTTTGTATGGTAACTGCGTAAGCTTGACGGTCTTGCTCACCCGCTGGAATACCGGGTCCTTGTGCATGCGGGTGGAATTGGCGGCAACGGCGGTGGCAGTGATCCAGCTGTCGCATACAGATACATTATTTGTTGCCGTTATTTCAATCGACTTCTCAAGGATCGTGTGCCTTCCCCCGATCCGCCGGACAGTAAAGAGAAATACGTTGAAAATTCTCCGAAGGCTTCCCTGCCGAAATTCTTTCAGCGCCCGTAACGGCACGCCATGAAAATCAGGAAAGAGGCCAGAACCGGCGAGCAGGGACGGAGGATCTGCTCGCCCGTATCGGCACCGTCTTCGTCGTTCCAGAAAGCGAGGACCGCAGCGGTGTCCAGAACCTACGGGACGGGTTCATCTGTTCTCTGCATGTTCTTTTGCTCTTTCTGCCTGCCGGTTCTTAGATGAGACTGAGGCAATGATGACTACCGGCAACCTGAGAACTACAGAAAGGCTAAACTCGACAAGATTACTTCCAGAAGGCGACACCGAAACCAAGCCTCTTCAGGGTGTCTGTTCCGAGTGAGCGTTGATTACCTCTTTCAGAGAGATGCTCAGTCGTTCAATTTTAGGCGCTGACGCGCACCCGCTGGAAGTCTTTCCTTCCAACGGACAACGCCGTGTGAGGAAAGATGATTACCCGCCGCCCTACTGTCCATAGGCCTGAACAGATAAAATCCCTGTGCGTATTCACCTTTCATATCCTTGAACACATCCAGCTGTTCGACTTCTTCTACTCCCTCGGCAATTACGTCGAGGCCCAGATCCCTTCCGAGCGCGATTATCGTTTTTACAATTGCCACATTATTTTTGTCGAAAGTCAGGGCATTAATGAAGGAGCCATCGATCTTCAACCCTCTTATGGGAAAGTGACGCAGGTAATTTAATGCCGAGTATCCGGTGCCGAAATCGTCAATGTCAAAACGAACGTTTAACTCCTCAAACCGCTTGATTAATGCAGCAGTCGGCTCGGGGTTTTCAATCAGCGTTCTTTCCACGATCTCAAGGCGCAGGCAGCGTCCTTCAAGAGCGGTTTCCTCAAGAACATTCTTCACAAAATCGAAGAAATGAGGCTGACAGAAAACCTTGCTCGAAACATTTACGCTGACGGTTAAGTCGCGACAAGACGGAAATTCTGTCTGCCATTCCTTCAGTTGCCGGCATGACTCTCGGATAACGCTCTCGCCGAGGGGGAGAATCAGACCGGTCTCTTCTGCAACCGTGATAAATTCCGAAGGGGTTATGATCCCGCGCTCAGCATGCTGCCACCGAAGAAGTGCTTCAAATCCGGTGATTTTGTTTTCCTCTACCGCTATGATAGGCTGATAATACACGACAAAGTCATTCTTTTCGACTGCCCTTCTCAACTCTGTCTCGACCCAGAGTGCCGCAGTCGCTTTGGCATGCATTGCTGCGTCAAAGGTCACATGACACGCCTTGCCCCGCTCTTTCGCATGGTACATCGCCGTGTCGGCGTCGCGAATCAGCTCTTCGGGCCTGGTATAAGCCGCAGTATTGCTCATCACGATTCCTATGCTCATCGTTGTAAATATTTCGCGACCGAATATTGAAAAGGGGGATCTCATCTCGCTGTGAAACCGTTCGGCAATGTCGTTTACCACGGATATTTCCTTAATGTCATCCATGAGCACAGCGAACTCGTCGCCTCCAAAACGCGCGATCGTGTCAAGGGAGCGGACGTGTTTCTTCAGGCGCTGTGCCAGCATGATCAGCAGTTGGTCCCCGATCATATGCCCCAATCCATCGTTAATGACCTTGAAGCGGTCCAGGTCAAGAAAGAGAATTGCAAAGGAATAATCGGGATATCGCTTTTTGCGCTCCAGCGAACTGTGCAGGCGATCTATAAAAAGAGCCCGGTTGGGCAGACTTGTCAGGGAATCATAAAAGGCCTGCTCTGTGAGCAGGTCCTCGGCCTTTTTCCGCTCATGGTTTTCCCGGGTCAAGAGCTCGTTGACTCTTTCCAGTTCGAGGGTCCGTTGCCGTAGTTCCTTTTCTGCTGCATCAGATTTTTTGAGGAGTTTTGCCTTTTCATTGATGAGATAGCCAACTGCAATCAAGATAAAAGGGGCGAGCAGTGTCAAGACCCGGAATTTGATGCCCGACCGATCCACCGACAGGGAGTTCCCTAAAAAGCCTTCGCTGAATCCGTCGTAGAGGGAAAAGATATCGACGGCCAGGACAGTCAATGCGAGAATGATGACATAAAGTGCCATACGGGATAAAGCCTTATATGCAGCGTCATCGCTTAGTGTTCTATCTGGCACGGACCCCCTCCATGTATCAATGACACAAGTATGTAGTCGTTGGGATTATGAAGTCAAGCTAAGGTATCTATGGGAAATCAACGTTTCGGGCGATAGGTCCGCGTGAGGAGTATCGAATGAAAAAAAGAGGACGGGGAATTTGAAACCGTTACCATTTTCAGGAAGGCATCGAGAAACGGGAAGCACGCTCATGTCTGTCAGTCATTTTCGGTAATCCACGACTGTTGAGGCATTCCAAACTATCAGGTATCGGGTGTGGGTGCCCGGAGGAAGTGTATACTTCATTGCATGGTGCTATCAATGGGCGGTCCGTGTCAGTGGTGGGTGGTCCTGCGTAACGCTCTTCCAGTGCAGCCGGCATGCTCACGTGAGATCGCTCAATGCAGAGCGAATCGACTGTCTCTCTCTTTAGGATGTTTTCCCCTTGACCTCCGGCACCTCGAATCCCGCGAACCGTTGCCCTAGAGTTTCCTGTTGTCTATTACCCTTTTCGCCTTGCCTTCGCTCCGTTCAAGGGATTTTTTCTCAACAATCTTTACGTTGACCGATATGTTCAATTCCGAGGAAAGACGCTTCTTAATAGTCTCGATAAGCTCATGCTGTTTTTTCATCTCGTCGAAGAAGATCGATTCCGACACTTCGACCATGACGGTTACATCGTCCAGCGCGCCTTTCCGGTCCACGACGATCTGGTAATGGGGTTCCGTTCCCTCTATGCTCATCAAAACATTCTCGATCTGTGACGGAAAAACATTCACGCCCCTGATGATCAGCATGTCGTCAGTCCTGCCCATAACGCGCTGCATACGCAATGTCTTTCTACCGCAGGGGCAGGGGTCGGGTATGAGCCGGGTAAGATCGCGGGTCCGGAACCTGATGACCGGGAACGCCTCTTTTGTAAGCGTGGTGATCACGAGCTCGCCCACTTCGCCGGGCAGCACCGGTTCCAGTGTCTCGGGATTGATGAGCTCGACGAAGAAATGGTCCTCGTTGATATGCAGACCGTTCCGCTCCATACATTCGCCGGCAACACCGGGACCCATCACCTCGCTCAGGCCGTAGTTGTCCGTGGCGATGATCTTGAGCTTGTCCTGTATCTCCTGCCGCATCGTTTCCGACCAGGGTTCTGCGCCGAAGAGCCCGTATTTCAGGGAGAGGGAGTTGATGTTGATGCCCATCTCATGGATCGTGTCAGCAATCAGCATGGCGTAGCTCGGCGTGCAGACGAGGGCGGTTGTCTTGAAGTCCTGCATGATCTTGATCTGGCGGGCGGTATTTCCGCTCGAGATCGGAATGACCGACGCGCCAACACGTTCTGCGCCATAGTGCAGACCGAACCCGCCGGTGAAGAGACTGTAGCCGAAGGCGATCTGCACCACGTCGTCTTTGGTGACGCCGCCTGCGGTGAGCACCCGGGCTACGAGGTTCGACCATGTCTTGATGTCGTTCTTCGTGTAGCCGACTACGGTCGACATGCCGGTCGTGCCCGAGGAGGCATGGATCCTGACCACCTCCCGCAGCGGTACGGCAAAGAGACCATAGGGGTAATTATCCCGCAGGTCGTTCTTTGTGGTAAAGGGCAGCCTGCGGATATCGGCCAGGGAACGGATGCTGTCCGGGTCGATATCCAGCTCCTTGAACTTCCGGTGATAAAAGGGGACATTCAGGTATACCCTGTTCAGCGTCGCCTCAAGCCGCTCAAGCTGAAGCTGCTCAAGATCCTCCCTGTTCATGCATTCATTTTCAGGATCCCAGTACATAATAAACCTCCGCTTTATGGCGGCGGGCATATGACGAAAGGCAAAGGGAAGATCCGCTTGCCCGAAGTGCCGTATATGCCGCCACGTTGTTATGCTCTCTTGTCTCCTGTCCCAGGCCGTGGGCCCGTGACCTCTGGCCTTCCGTCATCACGATAGCTTCACTTCCGCATCCAGGTCCCTGCCGAGATATGCCCGCTGAACATCCCTGTTGGAAAGCAGATCATCTGCCTGACCCTGCAGGATGATCCTGCCGGTCTCGATGACATATCCCCGGTCTGCGATTCCGAGAGCAACCTTTGCGTTCTGTTCAACCAGCAGCACGGTATTTCCTTCTTCACGCAGCTTCCTGATGATGGCAAAGATATCCCTGACGATCAGCGGGGCCAGCCCCATCGATGGTTCATCCATCATGATCAGCTTGGGTTTTGCCATAAGCGCCCTGGCTATCGCGAGCATCTGCTGTTCGCCTCCTGATAGTGTTCCGGCGAGCTGCTGTTCCCGTTCCCTGAGCCTCGGGAACAGGCTGTACATCCGATCGAGGTCCTGGTGCGCGTCATGCCTTCTGTCTCTCCGGTGCTGCACATAGGCACCCAGAAGAAGATTTTCCTTCACTGACATGGTCGAAAAGACCTGCCTGCCCTCAGGGACAAGCGAACACCCCATGAAGACTATCTTTTCCGGCGAAAGATGCTGGATAACCTTCTTTTCAAAAAGGATTTCTCCGGTCCTGTTCCTGAGAAGGCCCGAGATCGCTCCAAGGAGGGTGGTCTTGCCTGCACCGTTTGCCCCGATGATCGTTACGATCTCGCCGGCGGAGACATGCATCGATATCCTGCGAAGTACCTTCAGCTTGCCATAACCGGCGTCGAGGTTCTTTATCCGTAACATACTACAGACCAGCGAGTGCAACGGGGTTCGCGGGTTCGAGGATTCGCGGATTTGAGTGAGAGAAAAACACGCCTGCCCTTTGGCCCCTTGACCCCTTGACCCCTTGATCCCTGTCTTGTTAGCATTCTTCTTCCCCCAGATAGACCCTGATCACTTCCGTATTCTTCTGAATGGCGAGCGGGACATCGTCGGCTATCTTCTGGCCGTAGCTCAGAACGATCACCTCGTCCGAAATGTTCATTACCAGCGACATGTCGTGCTCAACGATGAGCACGGTAATACCCAGATTCTTCACCTTGGTGATGAGGTTTGCCATTTCCGCAGTCTCTTTTATGTTGAGACCGGCAGCAGGTTCGTCCAGAAGCAGGAGTTTCGGTTCGCAGGCAAGGGCACGACCCAGCTCTACAATCCGCTGCTGTCCATAGGCAAGGCTGGTGGATTCACTGTCGGCCAGTCCGCTTATCCCGAGGAAATCCAGGATCTCACGGGACCGGCTCCGGATTCGGCTCTCTTCCTTCCATGTCCAGGGCAGGCTGAACATGCCGGCAATAAACCCTGCCCTGCTGTGCGTGTGCCTGCCGATCATGATGTTCTCGATAGCGGTCATGTTAGGGAAAAGCCGGATATGCTGGAACGTGCGTGACATTCCTTTTTCCGCTATCTGGAACGGTTTCATCCCCTCGATCTGCATGTCTCCAAAAAAAATGTCTCCGGAGTCAGGGCTCAGTACGCCCGAAATAAGATTGAAGAGGGTGGTTTTGCCCGCTCCGTTGGGTCCTATGAGTGCTTTTATCGAACCTGCCGTGACGGTGAAGCTGACATCCTTGACCGCCTGAAGACCGCCGAAGCGCTTGTTTAGGTCCCTGACGGCGAGGATGGCCATTATACCTTTTCCTCCAGGTCCTTCCCGCTGCCAAAGAGGCTCCGGATATCGCTGAACAGGTCCCTGCGGAGCAGCCCCTCGGGGGTGAAGAGCATGATGATAATAAGGATCGCCCCGAACACAGCATCGTCATAGGAGCCGAAATAACCCCTCAGGGAAAGAAAGTTCAGGACAAAGCCCATAACCAGCGCGCCCCAGAGGTTTGCCATGCCGCCGATCGCAACGATAGCAACATAACGCACTGACTTCATGATGGAGGCCTCTGAGGGTCCTATGCCACCGTTATAGTGGGTAAGGAAGACGCCGCCGATCGCGGCAAAAACCGCGCTGATCACGAACATGTTCAGCTTGTACCTGCCCGTATTGACCCCCATGGCATTTGCAGCGTCCTCTGCGCCGTGTATGGACCGCAGCGCCCTGCCGACGCGGGAATGGACGAGGTTTGACAGCAGGACAACGCCGAGAATGACGAGTCCCCAGGCGATATAGTAGTTCATGATGCGCATGGACAGTTTTCCGCTGACCGCAATCCCCGGGAGGAGCGCAAATTCCGGCACCTCGGAAATGCCGTCAGCAGCTCCGAATTGTTCTGTGCCGAGGACAACCTTGTAGACGATCGTGCCGAAGCCGAGCGTTGCCATGGCGAGGTAATGCCCCTTGAGTTTCAGTACCGGTCCTCCGATGGCATAGGCAACGATGATGGCAAGCAAAATGGCGATCAGGCATGCTGCCCATGGGTGCAGGTGGAGTACTTGGCCGCCATACAGGTCAGCGGTGCTGACCAGCATTCCTGTGCGGGAGAGAAATGCTATGAACGCCTTGTCGCTGACAGGAGTAAGATCATATGTTGTCAGAAATGCCGACGTATATCCGCCGATCGCAAAAAAGCCGGCATGACCGAGGGATATCTGTCCTGCGTAGCCGATGAGAAGGCAGAGCCCGATAATGACCAGCGAATAATACCCGGACATGGTGAGCTGGGTGAGGTAGTGCTGCGTATCAGAGATCATGGTCGCAAGCTGCACCGCGGCCACGGCTGCTATCAGCAGGAAGGCCTGAAGATGCCTGTTCCGGGCCATCAGAATTCCTTGAGCTGAGCAGCCTCTTTGCTGCCGAAAAGACCGCTCGGCCGCACAAAGAGGATAAGCAGAAGTATGGAGATAGAGATGACATCCTTATATGCCGTCGGCATGACCCATATGCTGAACGACTCGAGGATACCGAGGAGCAGTCCTGCAGCAACCGCTGCCATGCTGTTGCCGAGCCCGCCGAGGATCGCCACGGTGAACCCCTTGATGGCAAGAGCTGTTCCGCCGTCGTACTGGACATAGGTTATGGGGGAGACGACACAGCCGGCAAGCGCACCGATGCCCGCGCTCAGCACAAAGGAAAGCGTCACCATGTTCTTTGCGTTTATCCCGCAGAGCCGCGCAGCATCCCGGTTGGCGGAGCAGGCGCGCATCTGCCTGCCGGGCAGGGTATAGGTGAAGAACAGATTGAGGCAGATGACCATGACCGCCGAGACCCCGATGACCCAGAGGACCTGGGGAGAGATATGGACATCGCCAATGGATATCGCCGAAACAGCTGTTCCGGAAAAGTAGGGCAGGGCCTTGACCCCTGCTCCCCAGATATGCAGGGCTATTTCCCTCACCAGGATGGAAATGCCGATGGTGATAATGATCATGCGGAGCACGGACGGGCTGATCAACCACCGGATAAACGTGATCTCGATAAGGGCTCCGATGACCATGGTTATCATGACCGCAGACAGGATGGCAATAGGGAGCGGGAGGAATGCGTGCAGGGTTACAGCGGTCATTCCGCCCAGCATGACGAATTCGCCCTGAGCAAAATTGATGATGCCGGTCGTATTGTAAATGATATTGAACCCAATGGCCACGATCGCATAGATCGTGCCGTAGGTGACTCCTGCCACAAGGTATTGGAAGAAAAGTTCAATATTCATATGTTCTCAGACAAAATTCGGGAGCATTCAGGTCTTTCCTGAATACTCCCGAACACAACTGCAGCTGATTCAACAAGGCCTGTTACTTTTTCTTTGCTTTCGGTTCAGGCAACACGGCGAACTTGCCGTTCTTGACGGTTAGCATCTCGAACGAGTTTATATCGAGGCCGTTGTGATCCTGGGGCGAGAAATTGAAGATGCCTGCCGTGCCGACCACACCTTTGAGGTTTTCTATGGCGTTGCGTACGGCTTCCTTGTCTGTGCTGCCCGCCTTCTCGATAGCTTTCGTGAGAATCAGCAATGCATCATAGGCATGGCCGCCGAAGGTGCTGACTTCTTCTCCACGGTTCTTTTGTTCATACTCCTTCTTGTACTTCTCCAGGACAGCCTTCTGGGGATTGCTATTCGGAAGCGTGTCGGCAACGAGGAGCCTGCCCGCCGGGAATATGACTCCTTCAGCGGCCGGTAATGCAGCCTCGACGTATTTGATGTTGCCGAATCCGTGGCTCTGGAATATCTGGCCATTGAAGCCGATCTGCCGGGCGTTTTTGATCACAATGGACTGGGCCGGTTCGATGGACCAGTTGATAAGTGCCTGTACATTCGCAGCCTTGAGCTTGGTCACCTCTGCCGTAAGGTCGCTCGCAGCCTTGTCATAGACCTCATTGACGAGGATCGTGATGCCATGCTCGGGAGCGAGCTTCTCGATCTGTTCCTTTCCTGCCTTGCCGAATCCCGTGTTGCTGCTCAGCACGCCTATCTTCGAGATGCCCATCTTTTTCATCTCCTCGAAGATCTTGATGACGGCATAGCTGTCCTTCTGCGGGGTCTTGAAGACATATTTTGCCACGGGGTTGACGATCACCTCGGCAGCAGCGCAGGAAAGAAGGATCGTCTTGCCTTCTTCGGCGACGCCCTTGATCTTCATGGTTTCGCCGCTTGTTGACGGGCCGATGATTGCGAGCACCTTGTCCTCCTCGATCAGTTGCTTTGCGAAGGAGAGGGCCTTTTCCGGGCTGGCCCCGGAATCTTTCACGATCAGCTCCAACGCATGGCCCTTGATGCCGCCTTTCTTGTTGATATCATCGACCATCATCACGAGCGTTTTCTCCTCGGGTGCACCAAGGAACGCAGCCGGTCCGGTGACCGCGAGGATAGCCCCGATCTTGATGGTCTCCTTTGCAAGGACCGGTGAAACGACCATGAGCGTCATGGCCAACAGCAGTACTGCCAACTTTGCTACTTTCATACCAATTCCCTCCTTCTTTAGAATAGTAGTGTACATAAGATCAGAGCGCGCAGATGTCTTCACCTCTCATGATCCTGATGCCCGATTTCCGCAGAACATCGATCGCCTTCTCGAGTTCGTCGAAACGAAAGATGATGACCGCATTGCCGGCTGACTTCTGGACAAAGGCGTACATATACTCAACGTTGATATTATGGTCCTTCATGACTCTCAGTATTTCTGACAGACCGCCCGGTTTATCTGCCACCTCGACGCCGATCACCTCGGTCTTGCCGACGGTAAAGCCGTTGTCCTTCAGAACCTGCTTTGCCTTTTCCGTATCATTGACAATGAGCCGCAGGATGCCGAAGTCCGTCGTGTCCGCGAGGGAAAGCGCGCGGATATTGATCTCTGCCTTTGCCAGTACACCGGCAACCTCTGCAAGCCTTCCCGACTTGTTCTCAAGGAATATGGATATCTGTTCTACTTTCATGAAAACCTCCTGCATCGCAAGCAATTTAAACGGCCAGGTAAAGGTACAGGTAAAGAAAAAATCCCTGCTTTCATTGACAACTCAGCTTTCTACCGTTACCTCTGCCTGTGCCTCTGTTTACAATTTTCTGTTGTCAATAACCCGTTTCGCCTTGCCTTCAGACCGCTGTATGGTCTTGGGCTCTACGAGCTTTACCTTGCAGGATACACCGAGAAGATCCTTGATCTCCCGCTCGATCTTCTTGCCGAGTTTCTCGAGCACCTTGATCTCATCAGAGAAAATGCTCTCGCTGACCTCGACCTGTACTTCCATGACATCCAGCGATGCCTGCCTGTCCACAATGATCTGGTAATGCGGCTCGACTCCCTCGATGCTCATAAGCACATGCTCAATCTGCGATGGAAACACATTCACGCCCCTGATGATGAGCATATCGTCGGTCCTGCCGGTGATTCGCTGCATCCGGTAGAAGGTGCGGCCGCAGGAGCAGGGCTCGGTGATGAGGCGCGAGATGTCCTTGGTCCGGTAACGGATCACGGGGAACGCCTCCTTGGTCAGGGTGGTAAATACCAGTTCACCCTGCTCCCCGGGGGGGACAGGTAATCCGGTCTCGGGATCAATGATCTCGGGAATGAAAAAGTCCTCGAACACGTGCAGGCCGTGCTTTTCTTCGATGCATTCCGAAGCAACACCAGGCCCCATCACCTCGCTCAGACCGAAGATATCGATTGCCATGATATTCAGGCGCGCTTCGATCTCCTGCCGCATGTTTTCCGACCACGGCTCTGCGCCGAAAAGGCCGACGCGGAGCTTCAGGGTCTTCGGGTCGACCCGCATTTCTTTCATGACATCTGCGAGATTCAGTGCATACGAAGGCGTACACAGAAGAACAGTCGAGCCGAAGTCCTGCATGATCATGATCTGGCGTTTTGAATTGCCGCCAGAAATGGGTATGACCGCCGCGCCGAGCCTTTCCGCCCCGTAGTGCGCGCCAAGGCCTCCGGTGAAAAGACCATACCCGTATGCGTTGTGCACCACATCGCCCTTATGGGCGCCGCCGGCAGAAAGCGTCCTTGCCATGAGTTCTGCCCATGATTCGATGTCATTTTTCGTATATCCGACGACTGTGGGCTTTCCGGTCGTGCCGGACGAAGCATGGATCCGTACGACCGTTTCAAAGGGTACAGCGAACAGTCCGAAGGGATAGTTCAGCCGAAGGTCCTCTTTTGTGGTAAAGGGCAGTTTCACCAGATCAGCGAGACTTTTGATATCTGCCGGCTTCACGCCGGCCTCATCCATCTTCTTGTGGTAATAGGGTACTGCGGTATAGACCCTCTCAACAAGGTTCTTCAGCCGCTTGAGCTGAAGGGCTTCAAGTGCCTCACGAGGCAGTGTTTCGAATTCTTCGTTCCAGATCATGACTCTCTCCTTTTACAGCTGCGCAAAAAAAGTCCCCATGGCGCGTCGTTCCGTAATGCGTTACTGCAGGGTACTCGGAATGTACGCCTCATACCGAATTCCATGACCGCATACTTCCTTCGCTTTTCACCAGCCCGTTCCATTTCCGTCTATATTCGGGTCTGTTTTGAGCTCATCAGTATGTCCTGCAGGGCCTCTTTCCCTTTCAGGAACGCTGCAATGTTCTTTTCCCTGACCTTCTCGGGTATCCGCTCGCTGATCACCTCAAGGAATATCTTTTCGTCAAAAGACAGCAGTGCGGAAAGGGCACCGACGAGCACCATATTCACGGCCCTCGTCTCGCCCACGGCCTTGGCGGCAGCAAAGGCGTCCAGGGGAAAGACGGTAATACCCCGCTGACTCAGCTGGTCGATCACATCAGAAGGATACGTTTCCACGCCGGTAGCAACCGGTGCCGGAAGGATCTTCTGTGTATTGACGATTACGCGGGTATTCCGGTTCATGTACGGGAGATACCGCAGGGCCTCAAGCAGTTCGAAGGACACGACAATATCAGCTCCCCCAGGCTCTATAAGCGGCGAGTAGACCTTTGCTCCGAAGCGCAGGTGCGCGACCACGGAACCACCGCGCTGTGCCATGCCGTGCACCTCGCTTTGCTTGATATCCAAACCGGTCTTCATGCAGGCGGATGAGATTACCTCGCTCGCGAGGAGAATTCCCTGTCCTCCCACACCGCAGAGAAAAAGGTTTGTCGTGTTAGCCATTATCCTCTCCTGCAATGACGATAGCCTTGAATTTGCAGAGCGGAACGCACTGGCCGCAACCGATGCACATGACCGGGTTGATAGAGGAATGGCCTTTTTGGGTCTTCTTATAGCCCATCTGTTCAGCTTCTTCCGGCGTGAGCGGCACCCATTCGATGGCAGGGCATCCGATTTTCAGGCATGATCTGCACCCGGTGCAGGTCTTTTCTTGTACCGTGTAAAGCTTCTTGTTTTTTTTCTTTCTTACCTCGGGCAGCAGTGCACAGGGCGCCTTGGTGATGATGACCGAGGGCTCCGGCCGTTCGATCTCCTGCCTGAGGATCTTTTCGGCGCTCTCATGCTGGTGAGGGTCTATGGTAATCACGTGTTGAACGCCGATAGCTCTGCAGAGCGCTTCGATGTCGACGGCAGCTCCTTCTTGACCGCATAGCGTCACGCCGGTCGACGGGTTTGGCTGGTGGCCGGTCATGCCGGTTGTCCTGTTGTCAAGGATGATGACCGTTGAGAAGCCGCGGTTGTACACAACATTTATCAGCCCCGTGATGCCCGAGTGCATGAAGGTAGAGTCGCCGATCACGGCAACGATCTTGCCTATGGCCTCCCTGCCCAGTGCCTTTTCCATGCCAAAGGCCGTACCGATGCTCGCCCCCATGCATACGCAGGAATCCATGGACGAAAGTGGTTTGAGCGCTGCGAGCGTATAACAACCGATGTCGCCGGCAACAAAGACCTTGAGTTTACTTATCGCGTGGAATATTCCCCGGTGCGGACATCCGGCGCAGAGGTTCGGGGGCCGCAGGGGTATGAGGACAGGTGCGAACAGGTCTGCTGCTGCCTTGCCGGTGATCGACCTCCGCACGATATGCGCATTGAGCTCTCCCATGGTGGGGATCAGCTCCTTGCCGCGGCACGTGATCCCGAGCGCCCTGACGTGGTCTTCGATAAAGGGGTCAAGCTCTTCGACGATGAAGAGGTCTTTTACCTCTAATGCAAAGTCTTTTATCATCCGGTCAGGGAAGGGATATGCCATGCCGAGCTTGAGCACGGAAGCTTCGGGAAAGGCTTCTTTTACGTAAAGGTAGGAGACACCCGATGTGACGAACCCTTTTTGTTTGTCTCCCCATTCGACCCGGTTTTCCGGGAAGGTCTCGGCGAATCCCTGCATACGGACCATGCGCTTTTCGAGCTCGACCCTGCGCTTGCGCGCATGGGCAGGGAGCATGACGAACTTTTCGGGCATCTTTTCGATGCCGAGCGTTGCAGAAGAGTTTTCTGTTATACCGATGCGGACCATGCCTTTCACGTGTGCTACTCTGGTGGTGGTCCTCAGGAGCACAGGAGTATCGAACTCTTCGCTGATCCTGAAGGCAATCTTGAGGAATTCTTTTGCTTCTGAGGCGTCAGATGGCTCAAGCATGGGAACCTTTGCCGCATAGGCATAGTTGCGGTTGTCCTGCTCATTCTGGGAACTGTGCATTTCAGGATCGTCGGCAGTCACGATCACCAGGCCGCCCTTGACGCCGGTGTAGGCAGCAGTGAAGAGCGGGTCTGCAGCAACGTTCAGCCCGACATGCTTCATGGTTGCCAAAGCGCGCGCACCGGCAAAGGAGGCTCCCAGCGCTACTTCGAGCGCTACTTTCTCGTTCGGCGCCCATTCGGCATAAATGCCCTCATAGGTACAGAGATTTTCGAGGATCTCAGTAGAGGGTGTCCCGGGGTATGCTGACGCGACCTTCACCCCTGCCTCAAAAGCTCCGCGGGCAATCGCCTCGTTTCCTGAAAGCAGTACGTTGTCTCCGATGTTATGCTTATTTTTCATGAGGTTACCGTAAGATAAAGAGCTTTAGGTTATCATACCAGTCTGTTATTTTCAATCATTTCATTGTCTTACATATTCTTCTGCTGTGCTAGAATAGCAATGGTTCGGGTCTCTCCAGATGCGAACAAGGGGATGTTTGAATGCAGAAACTGCTTGAGAGAAAGAGTGTATGGTCAATCCTTTTACGCATATGCCTCGTTGCGCTGCTCTCCGGGTGTGTGGTCCAATCAATTAACTCATTCTATACGCAAGACCTTATTGCGGAAATGCCGGATCTGTACGGTCAGTGGATGCTTAAAGAGAGCGCGTTCAGAGAAGGGAGAGACAAGATCTGGCTATTTTCGAAAGATTCGATCATCATTCCCGGCGACAAGGCCGATGCTGCCTCGCTCTCTGCACGGTTCTTCAAAGTCGATGACATGGTGTTCCTCGATACGACCGCTGCCGAGCCGCAGGGGGACATGAGCCTCTGGTGGACGCTCCATATCAGCCCCATGCACACGGTTTCCAAGGTGATCGTCAGCGAAGATGAGCTCAGGGTTATCCCCCTCAACGCCTCATGGCTGAACGATGCTGTCAAGAATAAGGGCGTCACACTGCGATTAGTCTGGCGTGAGGATATGAAGGAGAACCTTTTTATCGCCTCATCGGCGGAGTGGGTAGATTTTCTGAAGAAGTACGGCAGCGACCAGCAGGCATTCCCGGGTGAAGATGTTTTTGTCTTTAAGCGACCTCAACAGAGTTAAAGGATGCTTCTACGCCGGAGGACGCTCCCTTGCTCAAACAGCGGCAAGCAGCTTCAGGGCATTTTCCCTCAGGATGAGGCTTTCCCGTTCTTCACCGAGAGCCAGACTTTTCAGAAGACTGATCGCCTGATCCTGATCTGCCCAGGGGGAGTCGGACCCGAAGAGAACGTGGTCCTTTGGGTGATTCAGAATGATTCTGCGGGCTGTTTCGCGGTCCATACAGTCGAGTGAAAAGGATATCTCCATGTAGATGTTCCTGCCCATAATATGTTTTTCGACCTCTTCCCAGTCCTCCCATGACCCGAGATGGGTAGTCACCAGTTTTAGCCCCGGAAATCGGTCAAGCACGCTGATGATCTTTAACGGATCTGCCCTGCGCACCCGCTCAAATGCAAGATCAAAGCCCGTATGCACGACCACGATCAACCCCTCCCGCTCAAGCAGCCGGTAGAGAGGAAATAATCGCTCCTCGTCAATGCTGAAGTCCTGATAGTACGGATGGAACTTCATGCCCTTGAAGCCCTCGGCCCTGATCTGTCGCACCTGGTCCAGAGCATCTTCTGCCTTAGGGTGGAGCGAAGGGAAGGGGATGATACGGTCCGACCTGACCTGTTTTGACCATGTGAAAATAGGCTCGAAATGGGATGGTTTTGTGGCGATGGAGCAGATGACGCTCTTGTCTATCCCGCAGCGGTCCATGGAAGAAAGCAGTGAACTGACCTTGCCGTCCAGGTAAGCGTTCACATCGTACATCTTCCGCCCGTCCTCAACGAGGACCTGCACAGCCCGTTCGGCGAGGGCATCCGGAAATGCATGGGTATGGAAGTCGATTATTCCGCTCATGGATATTTCGCAAAAAAGGGTGCATTAGTATAGGACACGGGCATATCTGAATGCAAAAAGTCACAGCCGAAAAAAGCTGTGACACCGAGGGGATGTTCTAACATTTCCGTATTTAAAACCCTTCCAGGGTTGAACCATGACGCCGCTACGTATCCTACCGTACGTTTGATAGGGGATCTATTCATGATTATAGAACTGAGGTAATGAGCGTAAATGACCCCGGATGTGAGACCGACCTTATTTTTTCATCATTTGGGCCTTCATCGTTTCAAGGTAACTGATGAAAACATCGGGCTCGATGTGGTCGATAAAGCACATCTTCTTCCCTGACGGGTCTTTCAGGATATTCATGTCGTAATCGAGGAAGAGCATGAGGCAGTCGTTCTTGTAGTCGTATCTGTTGCCGAGGTCTTCTTCCTCTTTTGATATGGGCTTCGTCAGGTCTATAAAGATCGGGACGAAATCGTCATTGATTTTCTTGGCGATCTTCGGGTCACTGTAGATGAATTTCTCAAGTTTCTCACAGCGCGGACACCCTGCCCCGAAGAAGAAATCCACGATAACGGGTTTCTTCTCGGTCTTTGCCTTTGCCATGCCGTCCTTCAAGGAGAACCATTTGACATCACCGCCGACTGCGAAGGCAGACGCGTTAAGAACGAAAGCAAACAGTATGGACAGAATCAGCATCCTTTTCATGGTATTGACCTCCCCAATGTCTCTTGTGACTTTTTTATACTAACATAGGCTACAACGTTTGCGACATGAAATTACGAGCAGTAGGCATGGAGTTTCTATGAAGGCGGCCCGGCTGTTTGTTGGCATCTGAAGGGGCGCTTGATTTAGAATTGATCAGACATGATCCAAGACCTTGTTAACCTGCTCGAAAATGACCGGGAGATGCAGCTCCAGACCGCCGGGAAGAGACATATCCGGCCTGTGAAAGAGCAGTACCGGGAGTTCGAGCTTGACGAGCGGCTGCGAAAAGTCCTTGAGAATAAAGGGATACGGAGATTCTACAGCCACCAGGCTGACGCTGTTGAACGTATCAGGGCAGGGAAGAACATCGTGCTCATGACCCCGACGGCAAGCGGCAAGAGCCTTGCCTACCATATCCCGGTTCTTGAGTCTATCATTGCGGACGGAAATACCCATGCACTCTTCATTTTTCCGCTCAAGGGGCTGGAGCAGGATCAGGTAAAGAACCTGAACGGGCTGTCTGAAACCTTGGGCCTCGGCCGGGTCGGCGAGGTCTACGACGGCGACACGCCGGGGGAGAGGCGGCGGGAAATACGCGAGAACTTGCCGAATGTCATCTTTACGAACCCCGACATGCTTCATCTCGCTTTCCTGCCGTTTCACCGGAAGTGGGAAGGACTCTTCAGGAGCCTTAAATTCATTGTCATAGACGAGATCCACACCTACCGCGGCGTCTTCGGCTCTCATGTAGCCCAGGTCCTGAGGAGGCTGAGGAGGGTCTGCGAGCACTACGGCTCCTCGCCGCAGTGCATTTCAGCATCGGCCACGATTGCGAACCCTGAAAGGCTTGCCGGGGACCTCATGGGTTTGCCCTTCAGCGTAGTCGATGAGAGCGGCGCTCCTTCTGCCGGAAAGCAATTTTTTTTCATGAGTCCGATCGAAAGTCCCTATACCCTTACGACGAAACTTTTTGTGCAGAGCATGCGCGCAGGCAACAGGACCATTGTCTTTGCCAAGGCACGCAAGATCACGGAGCTGATTTATTCATGGGCGCTGAACTATGCGCCTGAGCTCAGGGAAAAGATCAGCCCATACCGGGCAGGGTTCCTTCCGGAGGAGCGGAGAGAGATCGAGGCACGGCTCTTCAGCGGTGAGTTGCTCGGCGTGGTCTCGACAAGCGCCCTTGAGCTCGGCGTGGATATCGGCGGTCTCGACTGCTGCATCCTCTGCGGTTACCCCGGGTCGGTGTCGAGCACCTGGCAGCGTGCCGGACGCGTCGGAAGGGAGCGCTCTGAATCCCTGGTGATCCTTGTTGCCATCCAGGACGCTCTCGATCAGTATTTCATGCGGCACCCTGCGGAGTTCTTTGCAAAGAGCCATGAGGCTGCAGTCATAGACCCTTTCAACGAATATGTCATGAAGAAGCACCTCCTCTGCGCTGCAGCCGAGCTGAACCTGCGTCACGATGAACCGTCATTCGATATGCAGCGGGCTGCTTCCGTGATTGCGTCGCTTGTTTCCGAAGGACTGCTCTTGCCCGGGAAAAAGAGCGGGATTTGGTTCAGTACGGTCAAGATGCCGCAGAAGGATGTGGGTATACGGGCGGTCGGTGAACGGTTCATGCTGGTCAGCGAGTCCGGGCGGCTCATCGGAGAGTTGAGCGGCGCACGGGTATTCAGGGAGGCCTTCCCCGGAGCTGTTTATCTGCACCGGGGAAAACACTACCGCGTGATAGAGCTCGACATCCCCAAGAAAAAGGCCGTATGCAGGGCCGTGAACCTTAATTATTATACGCAGCCGGTCAGCGGCGACACGACCCGGATAATCGAACAGAGCGAAACGAGAAAGTTCGGCAGGCTCACCGTTCATTGGGGCCGCCTCAGGATTGTCCAGAAGGTCATGGGATACGATACGAAGCGGGTAGCGGATGGAAAATGGATATCCACGACTCCGTTAGAACTTCCCGATCATGCCTTCGAGACCGAGGGGCTCTGGACGGTGGTGGACCGTGACACGGAACGGGAGATCGAGCACCGTGGTTTTGATCTGGGCGGCACGCTCCATGCGGTGGAGCACACGGCGATCGCCTGCTTGCCGCTTTTCGCCCTGTGCGATCGCGGGGACATCGGCGGACTGAGCCATACCGGGTTTCCTGACTTCAACCTCCCTGCCATCTTTGTCTACGACGGCCATGAAGGTGGCGTGGGGCTCACGCGAAGGGCGCTGGATATCATCCCGGAATGGCTGGAAGCAACGCTGCGGATCCTTGAGGAATGCCCCTGCGAGAGCGGCTGCCCGTCATGCGTGCAGGATGCCCAGTGCGGCAACCGCAACCAGCCTCTCGACAAGCAGGGTGCGAAATGGCTATTGAAAAGATGGCGGGAAGAATAGGGATAATGGGTGCAGTAAAAGACTAACGCGCAAACGACCGGCACCGGCTTTCAGCGAGTGGATGCATATTTCAGGGCGTTCGCCCTTCGGCGTGATGGCAAGGGGCATCGGGCAGGACGCTCTTTTTTGTCGTAAAGATGGCCGTGGGATTGGCCATATCAGTCGAGCGGGTCAGCTGTTTCTGACTCCGGTACGGCACACGGTCACTAAATTCGTTCTTTTAGCCAGTCAGTGGGGTCGGTGACATGATAGTCGCCATCCCCATCAGAGTAAACGACCCTTCCAATGCGGGCATTCAGGATCATCCTTTTGCACATCATGCAGGGTCCTGAACTGCATTCGCTCCCTTCACCGTCAACCCCCGAAATATAAATGGTAGCATTGTTGAGTTCATCCGCAGAGGCCCGGATGATCGCATTTGCCTCGGCATGAACGCTGTGGCAGAGCTCGTACCGCTGTCCATGGGGGATCTGAAGTTCCATCCTCGTGCACTTGCCTACTTCGAGACAGTCGGTCACACCGGAAGCAGCACCATTGTAGCCCGTGCTCACAATGATGTTATCTTTGGTGACCACCGCGCCATATTTTCTCCGGAGGCAGGTCGCACGCGCTGCCACAGCCTTTGCTATGGCGATGAAATACGCATCCCAACCCGGCCTGAGGTGTTTCTTCTTTTTGGTCGATGATTTCTTCTTCATTAGGGTAGTATTATAAAAAAACAGAGAAGGCTTTATCCACATCAGGTCATGCAGACACCAGATCAAACAGGTACTCACCGCAGAGGAAACCGTGCCGAGGCGCGGAGCGTCTTCAGGAGCGCGCAGCATACGCTTCCGGTGAGACTCCTTATCAGGGGGTTTCTGAGCGCTACAAAGCATCTGCCCGTGTGGCTTCTGAGGGGATTGGGTCGCATCGTGGTTGCTGTTTTCATTATATGCAACACTGACAACTACCGCGCCATCCAAAGAAATCTGTCAAAGATAAAACCCGGTCTGTCGAAACGCAGGCATGCCTGTCTTGCATATGGGGTCTTCAGGGACTACTCCTGGTATCTTATCGACCTGTTCTACCTGAGCCATGACCCCAGACGTATTGACGGCTATACCTTCACGATCACCGGCGTGGAGAACCTTGAGCGGGCGTTGTCGTCGGGAAAGGGAGTCATACTCCTTGCCACTCATCTCGGGAACTGGGAGCTCGGAAGCCTGAAGCTCACCCTCAGGGACAAGAAGATACACGTGGTTTTTTCACCGGACAGTTCATCGCTCCTGGAATCCCAGCGGAGCTTCCTGCGGCATGCGGACGGAGTGCAGGAGGTGCCGCTCAGGGACGGACGATTCTCGTCTCTCAAGCTGCTGAGGGTTCTCCAAGAGGGCGGTGTTGTGGCGCTTCAGGGCGATAGACTTACCTTTGACAGCGGCGTCGCAGTCACTTTTTTTGGGCATGCGGCGCTGTTCCCCAAGGGACCGGTGAAGCTTGCCCAGGTATCGGAGAGCATCGTCCTTCCGGTGTTCATTCCCATAACCGGATATAAGTCGTACGAGATCATTGTTGAGACACCCCTGTACATGGAGACCGGTGAAGGCGTGACCGATGAATTGAAGACAAATCTGCAGAAAATAATTACAATACTGGAGAAATATATAAGCCGCTACCCGACACAATGGTTTACATTCATGCCATTCTGGGAGGACGACAAGAAGGAGCTTGCCTGCAAATAGATGAAACTGCATCTTATCTACCCTGATTGGGGACATTTCCCTCTTGTGTATAGAAGGTACATCCAGGTGATGGGACCCGCGATCGTAGCCGCTCTTACGCCGCCTGAAATAGAAATTGTCTTTTCCGATGAAAGGATCCAGCCAGTTGACTTTGATATGGATTGCGATCTCGTTGCCATCTCGACGATGACCAGCCAGGCGAACCGGGCATATGAGATTGCGGACAGCTATAGAAATAAGGGCGTACCCGTTGTGCTGGGCGGCGTGCACGTGTCATTGATGCCGGAGGAGGCATCCGCTCATGCGGATGCGATCGTGATCGGCGAGGCAGAGAATTCTTGGCCTGAGCTGATACGGGACTTCAGGAACGGCGCTCTCAGGAGAATCTATTCCTGCAGCAAGCCTGCAGAAAATATCCCCTTTCCCCGCTGGGGAATCTTCGACCGGTCTGTTTACCTGCCGATGAACTCTTTACAGGTTTCACGAGGCTGCCCTGTCAACTGCGAGATGTGCTCGGTTCCCCAGACCTACGGCACCGATTTCCGGATGGCGGATACGGCGAGGATACTGAAAGACACCGGCAAGCTGGACGACTATCTGTTTCTTATTAACGACAACTTGCACCTTGCAAAAAGGCGGGTACGGAGCTTCCTGGAAGGTCTCGCGGAGACCGGCAAACAGTGGGTCGGTCTGGCGCCGCTTTCGATCGCCGAAGACACTCCATACCTTGACCTCCTCAAGCAGACGAACTGCTGGGCAATGTACATCGACCTGAGCCCCTGGATATCGGCAGGTCTGAACGAGCGGATTGGCCCTGCGCAGGTAGAGAAGGCTGCCATGCTGCTTGATCGCATTCGGGAGCGGGGAATCAAGGTTATAGCATCCTTTGTCTTCGGGTTTGACCATGATCAGAAGGACGTATTTGACCGGACCGTCGGGTTTGCCAGGGCGAACGGCATTGAGGAGGCAGAGTTCCATATCCTTACTCCCTATCCCCGAAGCAGACTCTATGAGAGACTTGAGGCGGAAAGACGCCTGGAGACACGGGACTTCTCAAAATATGCAACATCGTCCGTTGTCTACCGCCCTGCAAACATGTCTGCCCGTGAGCTGTTCGACGGATACATCCATGCATGGAAAGAGTTCTATCCGAAAGAAACGCACGAGGAGACCGAAAAGGGGTTGGTGATCAAGACATTCGCCTGCTTCCCGCTGGTCAAGGCGGAACTGGTCAACGTACCCGACGGAGGGTGGGGCGATGCTGTTCGAAAGAAGAAAGCCGAGGTAAGCGCATAGATGCTGAAGACACTGAAACCCTTTGTGATCTCGAGATTCCTGTACGGGCTGGTGCAGGTCATGTCCCTGAGCAGCCAGAATGCGCTCATCTCATATCTGAACATCGCGGAGAAGGCGACGACCCGCGACCATTATAAACGTGCGATCAGGAGCATCCGCGAGATGTGGCTGAACGGCCATCCAAGCCTGAATGTGGCAATGAAGGTTCTTCGCAACACCAGCCCCCGCCACAAAAAACAGATCATCAAGTGCTTTATCATGAACCAGCTCCTCGTCGGGAGCGCCAAACGAAAGGCATTCTCCGACGGCACTGGCGGCTTCTATCCCCCCGGTCTCCTGGTGATCAGCCCTTCCATGAAATGCAACCTCAATTGCTTCGGCTGCTATGCCGGCATGTACAAGAAGGATGAAGACCTGCCCTACGACGTGATCGACCGTGTGTTGACCGAGGCAAAGGAGATGGGCGTCTACTTTATTGTTGTTTCGGGCGGCGAGCCATTTTTCCGGAAAGACCTTCTCGATCTTTTCGAAAAGCATAATGACATGGCGTTCCACGTCTTTACGCACGGAGGACTTCTTGACGAGAAGCTTGTGTCAAGACTTGCCGAACTCGGCAACGTCCTGCCGGCGATAAGCGTTGAAGGCTTCAGGCAGGAGACGGACAGACGCAGGGGAGAAGGCCATTATGCCCGCGTTCTGCAGGCAATGAAGCTGCTGAGGGACGCCGGCGTGCTTTTCGGCTACTCAACGACAATGACGCAACAGAACGCCGATATTGTCGTTTCCGACGAATTCGTTGACCACTGGATGAAGCAGGGCACGACGGTCGGGTGGTATTTCCTCTATACGCCGGTCGGCAGGGAGCCGAACTGGGAACTGGTACCGACGCCGGAGCAGAGGGATATGCTCAGGGAACGGGTTGCGTACTTCCGCGGGACAAAGGAGATGCTCTTCGGCGATTTCTGGAACGACGGCCCGGTTGTGGGCGGCTGTATTGCCGGCGGCAGGAAATATTTCCATATCAACTCGAAGGGGGATGTGGAACCCTGCGTCTTCTGCCATTTCGCTTTCGATAACATCAAGAAGGTGAGCCTCCAGGAGGCGGTCACCTCTCCACTGTTCAGAAAGATCCAGGCATACCAGAAGACGCATGATAACAAGCTGAGGCCCTGCATGATTGTTGATCATCCGGAGGTGTACCGGGACGTCTGCAAAATGCCCGGTGTCTATTTTACGCATCAGGGAGCAGAGAATATCGTCGAGGGCTTTGCCGAAAAGATTGATGCATATGCTGTTGCTTACACAAAGCTTGCTGATAGGGCGTGGGACGAGACGCACTGCAGGGAACCGCAATAATTGTTTGCCGACATCGCCCTTGCAACGATAGTGACCATACGAGCCGGGTGGTGATCAGGTGGTAGCCTGCCGAATACCTCTTTGAGGACAGTCGTATCCTTTTCTGCGGCACGGACCCGTAAAACTATCGGCCATTTCTTCTGCTCTGCATTACGCTCACCGTTTCTGGCCGGATATTTCGCGTGCAGTGCAGTCTTGGCAGCAGGAAACTCCCGGCAATATGAAGCCACGATTTTTCTGGATATAATTTCGATGCCATTTTAGAATAATGCATATTCCTTGGCATGGAAGTGACACATGGAAAACAGGACCGGAAATCTTAGTGAACCCTCTTCCTGACCCCCGTCCGGCAGCACCCGGGGGTGCTCTGAAGATAGCGGAGAAAAGCCCGCACGTGTGCCGCATATGCCGGAGAAAAGCGGTTGCGAATATGGAGTCTCTCCTGAGGATAGGGAAGCAATCAGGAACTCCATCAGACAAAAATATGCAGAAGTTTCCATTTCAGCCGGAGGCAAATTCAACTATCCGACCGGCAGGATTGGGGCAGAGACGCTTCGGTACGAACCTGACGCTATCCGGCAAGCGCCCTCCGGCCTCCTTGAATCTTTTTGCGGTGTCGGTAATCCATTCTCGCTGGGTGAGATAAGACCGGGAGCCACCTTATTGGATTTTGGCTGCGGATCCGGTTTCGACCTCTTTGTTGCGAGCCGGCTGGTCGGCAGAGCAGGCCTTGTCTGTGGTGTGGATCTGACAAAGGATATGATCGATCAGACCATTTCGCATCTTGACCATGCCGGTATTAGGAATTATGAGGCATGGCAGATTGATTCGGAGATTATTCCCTACCCGGATAATTTCTTTGATGTGGTGCTTTCAAACGGTGTGATCAACCTTTCTCCCTGCAAGCTGACCTGTTTCCGTGAAATATATCGGGTTCTTACACCCGGCGGACGAATGCAATTCGCTGATGTAATACTGGAACATGATCTGCCGGCCGACATGAAGGACAGCCCCGAAGCCTGGTCGCAATGAATCGGCGGTGCGATCCCCGTTGGGGATCAGTTAGGGCTGATGCAGGAGGCCGGTTTCGCCGGGGTTGCCTATGTTGGGGCAACGGGCTTTCGGACCTCACCCTATACTGTCGGCGCCTTGTTTCGCGGGCATAAGCCAATACCGGCCTAGGCATGAATGAACGCCCAGCCCGGGCACTGTACTGCCAGGAAACTGGCTGCTCAGGACAGGGAAACCTATGGAGGATTCGCAGGCAAGACGAGCCCGGCTCGCACCGCCAATCCGGTCAGGCCTTTCCCGATCCTCAGACTTTGCTCGATTTAATTTCCGAGCTTGAAGATACTCTGCACAAGTTTCTTGATGATCGTTCTGACGAACCCTTTTTTTCGCGATTCATACAATGAAGGATAGATGGTCAGCCTGCCATCCCTGTCGGCCTCAAAAGTTTTATTCGCCATACGTGAATTATATCAAGGGAAACAACAGGAATGAATTAAGTTAAGTTCATTTTTGTCGTGCCGGGCATGGCGTACGTTATTGCGGCGGGCCACGGCGTCGTGTGGATATATTTTTGCTGCATATACGTACTGAAACTTTCTGGACGCAACGCAAGAATGCTCGTAATAATTGTGCGGCGTCTTTGTGATATGCCTTTCCCCGGCAAAGCGTTACTGCAGCTGGTAAAAAGCGTTTTTCCCCCGGGTATCAGCGGCACCCTTAGTCCGGGCTTATTTGCCCGATGAGAGGTGTGCATATCTTGTACTGCCGACGTAACCTCCAGGATAAAAGGCCGGAATCATTTGTGAAAAAGCCCCTGCGAAAGCAATGAGGATCGCGTCCGCCATCTTTCTTAAATCAGACGAACTTTGATACTATCAATCATGTGGAGACAGGGAATGCACAGGCCGTCGCATGCCGGGGGATTATGGCGTCTTTCGTTTTTTTCTGCCATATGCCTTTTCGCCCTATTGTGGGTGGTGGCAGGGTGTGCACCGAAGAAAGAGATTGTCCGACAGCCCGCGCTCGAACCCTATACGGGTCCTGTGACAATAGAGATCCTGAAACAGTCTGTCGGGTTCAGGAACATACAAACGATCAAGGCGCTGACTGATGTGCGGGTATTCAAACAGGGTGAACCTGCGGGAAGCTTCAGCGGTGTCTTCGGTTATAAGGCTCCCGACTCGCTGAAAACAGTCTTTTTCGGTCCCCTCGGGCTTACGGTTATGGAAATGCTTCTCACGCCGGAGGTTCTTCAGGTCTTTGTTCCTTCCAGGAATATTATCTATGAAATGCTGTCTCCGGCGCTCTCTTTCTCATCACTAATGCACGATAGCCGGTTCCGGTATGAGATGCAGATGGAAGTGGATTTTTACGCGCTCTCTGCCTATAGTGCCACCGACGCTGCGGACGGCCCTGCTATGACGTATCTCTTCGACAGGACGTATCTTCTGAACAGGAGAATCATCATTTACCGGTCAGCAGAGAAGGCTCTGACGCTTTCTTTTGAGAATTTCAACGGCGTCGTGCCCGAGCTGACCAGACTTTCATTCAGCAACGGCACGGCGATGGAGATGACCTTTCGGGAGCCTGAGTTTGACACCGAGATCCCCGACGGATTTTTCCGCAAGATCGAGCATGGTGACAATGATGTTCTGCCCTTTCAGGAGCTTCTCAAGCGTTTTGCCCCCAGACGGTAGCTCACATTTATAGCAAGGTAGGGCAGAAGATTCTGCAGTTGTGCAGGCATTCGCCCGAGTATGGAGGAAACCGCATAGGTCTTCCTGTATGCTTCAGCTGTTTTCCGGTGCAGCTCTTCCGATGAAATATTCTTTGGTGCATAGACAATGTTGTAGCGATCATATTTCTCCCAGTCACGGTGGAGGATCCTTCCCTGATCCGACATCGTATCGAAAAGCCTGGTGCCGGGAAAGGGCGTCAGCTTGCAGTAATTGGCTACTTCAAGCCGGTTTCGCTGCACGAATTCGACCGTGCTGTCGAAGGTCTCAGGTGTGTCATGGTCAAAACCGAAGATGAACGATCCATGCACGCCGATGCCATGCGTTTTTATCTCCTTGATAAGTTCTTCATACTGCTCACGCTTCCGGATCTTTTTCACGTCGCCTGAGTTCAGGGAGTTGATGCTCTCAAAGCCTATGAGAAGACCGGCACACCCGCTTTCAGCAGCAAGCCTGAGCAGTTCGCTGTCCCGTGCGATGTCAATGGACGTCTGGGCTACCCATCGCTGTTTCAGGGGCTTCATCGCACTGAAAAGCTCTTTTGCATATGCAGGGTGCCCTGCAATATTGTCGTCGATGAAGACCGCAATTTTTTCCCGGTAATCCCTGAGCTCCGCAACGACCTGCCCTATGGGCCGACAGCGGAGCTGCGTGCCGAAGAACTGGGTAGAGGAACAGAAGGAGCAGCCGTATGGACAGCCCCTGGATGCCTGGAATGTACGCGGCACATAGTAACGCCTCTGATGAATGAGCTCCCATTTCCCTGAAGGTATCCGTGAAGGGTCAGGGTATGATTCGCAGCAATAACGCTGCTTCAGCTTACCTGAGAGGAAGTCCTCAAGGATTATCGGCCACATCTCTTCAGCTTCCCCTATAAGGAGGGAATCCGCATGCAGAAGCACTTCCTCCGGCATTACCGAAGGGTGGATACCGCCCATGATCACGGAGGCCCCTTTTCCCCTGAATATTCCGGCGATCTCATAGGCTCGTTTGGCATTTGATGAGTTGGTTGAAAGAGCAACGAGATCTGCAGGAAAATCGAAATCTACGTCATCCACAAGTTCATCGGTCACGTTAACGTCGAACCGTTCCGGCGTGAGCGCTGCAAGGATAGCAAGGGACATTTTGGGCAGCACAAAGGTGACACGCCGTTTTCTCCATATGTCTTCGCTGCGGCAGGGAGAAATGATGTAGAGCTTTGTTTTCATCCTGAAAGCATATCACAAGTTCCGGGGCCCGCGAAACAGACCAGCCCGGACATGCCTATTTGTTATACTTACGGGAATTATGAGCATGATTATCGGTATTGTCGCAGGTATTTTCGGAGGGCTTGTCGGGCTTGGCGGCGGTGTAATCATGATACCGCTCATGGTCGGCATCCGGAAACTGTCCCAGCACAAGGCGCACGGGACAAGCCTCGTTGCCTTGGTTTTTACCGGGCTGGCCGGAGCCGTTACCTATTTTCTGGAAGGCTCCGTTGATATACCCGCAGCGGCGTTCCTTGCGGCCGCCGCAATCTTTACTGCCCGGGCAGGCGCACGGTTTGCCCATGCGCTGCCTGAATGGAAGCTGAAGCGGTATTTCGGCGGTTTCTTGGTCTGTGTGTCCGTATTCCTGCTGACAAAACCCTATTTGCCCAGTCTTGTACTCTCAACCGGGGAATGGTACAAGGCAGGCGTGCTTCTGATGACGGGGATATGCACCGGGTTTCTCTCCGGCATGATGGGAGTTGGCGGCGGCACGATCATGGTGCCTTCCATGGTGCTTCTCGTCGACATGGGTCAGCATATCAGCCAGGGCACATCGCTCCTTGCCATGGTGCCTGCAGGCGGCGTTGGAGCTTACACCCACGCAAAACTCGGCAACATCGAAGGGCGACTGCTTGCCGGACTCATTCCGGGAATAATAATCGGCACCTATCTGGGCGGCAGGCTTGCGCATGTGCTTCCCGACACGGCACTGAGGATCATCTTTGCCGCTGTCCTGATCGGAACCGGCGGCCGCTATCTCAGGGCAAAGGCACCCGAGATGAAAATCATTGAGAAATGTTGAGAAAACATGGGAAAATAACAAGGCATGACACCCTTGAGCAACAGGAGACGACATAGGAGATTCACCGTAGATTTCATGGAGATCGAAGGGAGGGCGAGCTTTACCAGCGATATCGCTATCCGCGACCTCAGCATTGCCGGTGCGTCCCTTGTCACTGATCGGAGGCTCGAGAAGGGGAGTGAATACAGCTTGAATATTGTCGACCATGACCAGGACATCACCGTGAAGGGTGTCGTCAGATGGTGCTCGGTCTTATATGTAACGGGTAGTTTTCCTGATGAGGCTCGCCTCAGGTATGCTGCGGGACTGCAGTTTTCGCTTCTTACCGATGACGAGGTCCAGAGCCTTGCCCGTTTTATCGAAAGGCATTTTATCGACAAACACACGGTGGTCGATGTTCCTGAGGTTCCCGGTTCCCGGTTCCGCATCCGGTTCCATCTTGACCATGTGGAAATGGCAATGATGAAGGTTGATGAAACCTACCGGATCAAGCAGCTCAGTCTGGGGGGCATGCTGTTTGAAAGCGATCATGCCTTTGAGCGGGAGACGCGGCTTCATATGGAACTAGCCATACCGGAGAATATATCCCTGGATTTTGTAGGCCGGGTCACATCCTGTATCCCGTCGCCTGAAAAGCCCGCTCATTTTGACGTAGGTATCGAATTCAGAACGATGCCTGAGCAGAGCAAAATAAAGCTCAAAGAGTTCATTCGCAGGCTTTACCTCGAGGACGCAGGTTTCACAGCCTAGGTCTCACCTGCACATCCGCAGGATATGCGTCTGCTTCCTGATCCTGCGGACACGGCTTTACCGAAAGAGATAATGAGCTATCTCAGCAGGTTGCAGAAATAGCGATGCATGCCTTTCTCTCATCAGGAAGGCCATAGCGAGATTCCCAAACTCCAGTGGGATCGTCAGGACCGAAAACACGGCAGAGACTGCGTTAGGAGAAGGATTGGTCACGGGCAGGCGTAATCTGGAATCGCGCAAGCGCGCGAAGGAAATATGAAAAGAATATTATTTCGGTCTGTTGCGTACGGACCCCTGCGACGGAAGAGAAGCAGCAACTATAATTTTTCCCTGCACTGTGATACCATGTTCATAACGCCAAGATCTATCCGCTGGAGGACGGACTGAACGTGGAACCGGTCAAAGTTATCATGCGGTTTGCCAATGGAAGGCTCATCAAGGGGTACACCAGTGATTTCTACCCGAATAAGCCTTTTTTCCGCGTACGACCGGTTGACGCTGCTCCGACGGAAGCGGGCATAGAGGTTTTTGTAAAGGAGCTGAAGGCGGTTTTTTTCGTAAAGGATTTCACCGGCAACCCGGAGTACAATGAAAGGAAAGACTTTGACGGAAACCCGCAGTCCGTCGGACGGAGAATGGAGGTGACCTTTACGGACGGTGAGGTGCTGGTCGGCTCGACCATGGGGCACGACCCAAAACGTCCCGGGTTTTTCCTGTATCCTGCAGACCCGGAGTCAAACGCCCTGCGCGTGTTTGTCATATCTGCAGCCGTGAACAGCTTTCGCTTTCTGAAGTAATCTCCCGGAAATGCCGCACCGGCGGTTTTCATGTCTTCCCCCCGAAGATGGTCAGTTTCAGGAAGAGGATGCTGATCCGGTAAAAATCCCTGACCGGCCTGAAATTTGTCTTGTAGTCGCGGTGATAAATGGCGGAGACGGGTACGGAATGTATCCTGAACCCGGCCTTGCCCGCCCGAATGAGTGCCTCCGTCTCTGTTTCAAAGCCGGTTGTGCCGAGCACTATCCTCTCCAGCACCTCCCTCCGGTACAGGCGGAAGCCTGACTGCGTGTCAGCTATCCTGCATCCGGCAGCCTTTGATATGCAGAATATGCCGATCTGGTTCGGTATATACCGGTAGCGCGGTATGGCTGCCCTGTCCCATAACCGTGAGCCTATGATGATGTCTCCTGCATCAGCATCGAATGCCGAAAGGAAAGTCGCGATCTCCTCCGGCGCGTGCTGTCCGTCTCCATCAAGGGTTATCACGGCAGAATAGCTCTGCCCGAGCACATGGTTGAATCCGGTCCTGAGCGCCATTCCTTTCCCTCTATTGGATCCATGCCGTATCACAACAGCGCCTGATCCTTCCGCTCGCTCTACTGTTGCATCGTTAGAGCCGTCATCCACGACGATGACATCCGCGATATGTTCACGGACACCGCGGACCACTTCGGCGATCCGTTTTTCTTCATTAAACGCAGGAATGAGGCAGCATATCGGCCGTTTCATGCTGCATTGCCCCTTTCATGGAGTCCGATCAGTGCTGGGATAAGGGTAAAGGAGAAGATGATGCAAAGTGTCGTCCCGATCGCTGCGACCTGTCCCATGGTCGCCAGGCCCTTGTAGGACGAAATGCCTATGGAACCAAAGCCGGCGATCGTCGTAAGTCCGGCGACGAGCACAGCCTTGCCGGTCTGGAGAAGCGTCGTGCCGATGTCCCTGTCTGAAAGATACCGGTGAAGCAGGTGAACCGTATAGTCGGTGCCGATGCCGAAGAGGAGCACAAAGACGATCGCGTCCATGAAGTTAAGGCTTATGCCGGTCAGCCCCATGATACCGAGCGTGCAGAGGATGCTGGCAACGACCGGCGCCTGACAAAGCAGCACCAGGTGCAGCCTCCCGAAGTCAAGGAACAGAACAATGTTCACGAGCAGAAGGCCAATGATACCGATAATAAGCGTATCCTTCTTCAGGATCGAGAAGAGTTCCTGCTTGATGAACGCGGGGCCGGTAACGGCATATCCGCCGAGCGCGGACATAGGAACGTCCGCTTTGAGATTGCCGGTAATGATGACCCTCCATTGATCGTCATCATTGATAAGAAGACGGTCGAGCACGCCGCTGACCGGTTCTACGTCTTTCGGGGTGATCAATTCTTTGTTGCTGAGCATCTTCCGGAGGCCGCCTGCGAAGCTGCTGAAGCCCGCGGCATCAAAACCCTTTTCAGCTGCAATCTTTGTGAAATTACGGACAATGTCCTGCGGATCAAGTGCTGCCATGGCTGCGAGGTTTTTCTTTTGCCTGACCACGGGAGGAAGGATATCCCCCGCAGCGGAGAGGGAGTCAAAATCCTTTGCCAGTGACTCCTTGATCTCGATGCTTCGTATGAGCGCCGACTCGCGTTCCATGGCCGTATCCGTGATGAACACTCCCTGCTCTTTGATATAGCTGTCCTTCAGTGATTCAAGGACCTTGCGGGGACGGTTGTTTCCGGTGCCGAGCTTCGTGATGTCCCCCTCGAACGGAACGCGGGGGATGAAAACCGCCAGGAAAAGGGAAATGCCCACTGTTGCTGCTATGACCTGCAAGGGTCTCGCTGTAGCGTAGAGACCGAGATCCTTCAGCCCCCGTATTTCCATAAATCTGCCCGACGACGGCCTGATGGCAAGCGATGCAAGAGTAAAGAGGAAAATCCAGCATACCACGATACCGATACTGGTAAGGAGGCCGAGTTCCCGTATGCCCCTGAAGGAAGAAAACACCATGGGCAGAAAGGTGAGGGCGGTGGTGATGACACCCGTCGTAATGCTGCGGTACACGGCACCAATGCTCCTGTCCATGCACTCCACGGGATGCGGGAAGCTCTGCATGTCGATAAGGTACCGGACATACAGCACGATACCGAGATCAATACCCAGGCCGACGATCAGCCCTGCAAAGGCGCCGGTAACCTCGGAGAGCGAGCCTGAGACAAGGAGCGCAAGCCCCAGGGTAACGACGATGGCGCTCACGACAGGGGTCATCACGTAGAGCAGACCCTTCAGCGACCGGAAAAAGACAAGAAATATCAGCATGACGGCGATGACCGAGGAAAGGATATTCAGCACGATCTGCTTTTTCATGGCAGAAGCTTCATGGAGCGTAATAGCATGGCTGCCGGTAATCTCGGCTGAAAGACCTGTCCTCCGGTGTGCATTCAGGACCGCCTGCATGCCGTACACGAACTTCTCCGCAAAGGCGATATCACGCGGTGAGCCTGCAGGGCTGATGATCATGATCAGGTTTTTTCTGTCCGGCGTCAGGAAATAGCCGGATCCCATATCAAAGGAGACATCAGAGAATGGGAGGTGAGGGACAAAGACCTCGAAGAAATTCAGCGGATCAGCCATGGCGAGTCCTTCCTCGCTGCCCGGAAGCATGAGCCGCTGCCGCGTTTTCTCAAGCTCACGCTCCATGCCTGCCGGCGAGAGCTTTCTGATGAACTCCTGCATCTCAGCCGCTGAAAGAAGCAGGGGCCCCTTCGTTGTGTAAACCTTTTTCAGAAAGGTCTTGGTCTCCTCTGATATCTTCCACGACGCGTTTTTCACCAGGCGCGATGACGTCACAGCGGCGCCGATCTGCTCGATATCCTGAAGATGGTCCATGATGTTGTCTGCACGGAAGACGATATAGGCTTTCTCCATGCCGCCCATCATTTCCATGAGCCTGAAATAGCGCGCGGTCTTTTCGGCATGCGCAGGAATGAGACGCGTCACGTCCGTGTTGAACCTGGCGCTGAAGATGACGGCAAAACAGGCCAGCACCAGGAGACCCGAGGTCAGGATGGTCAGAAGCGGATATTTCCGGGAGATCAGCCGCAGAAAAGGAAGCTTATGCTGCATCGAGATATGCAAGCATGCGTGTGATGGGAGACCTCAGCTCATCGGGAACCTCGTAGAGCATCTTTTTCTCAAGGGTGAGAAGTACATGCGATGTTTCACCTTCAGCGATGACCTGTCTGTCCCGCTCCCGGATGAGGGTATAGGCAAAGACGAGCATGGCCCTGTCCGTCGGCCGCACCGAGGTCTCTACGATCAGGTTGTCGTCATACCGTGCAGATGCCCGAATCCTGCACCTCATGTCGACCACCGGCGCGAAAAAACCGAGCTGCCTCAGTGCGTCAGGGGAAAGGTTGAACATCTTGACGAGGTCAAGCCTGCCGACTTCAAAATATCCGATGTAATGGCCGTGCCAGACCACGTCAAAAGAATCTACCTCAGGGAACCTTACGGTGAGTTTTGTCTCATGTACCTTCATCGAAGTGCAGCAGTATGCCCCCCTCTGCGATAATATTGCCGCCGACGGTCGCACGGGCAGTGAAGCTGTAGAGACCGCCGATGTTCCGTTCAACGGTGCTTTCTACCTCGAGCGTATCTCCCGGTCTCACCGAGCCACTGAAGGCAAGTCTGTTGATTGCCGCAAAAAGCGATCCGCCCTGCCTGCCGCTTGCTATGCCGGATATCTGCGCCATGGACTCGATCACGTAAACCTGCGGCAGCGTCCCACCTGCAGCAACGAGGGGATCGTTTATCGTCACCTGTCTTGTCCCCTTTGCCCGCCGGCTTTCCTCTACCACTTCCGCCGAGTCGAGCATGCACAGGGGGTACCGGTGCGGGAGAAGTTCGGACGGCCTCATGAGCGTTTAGGGTATGTTCCTGAGAATATAATCGGCCAGGGCATCGACTGATGCGAATGCCTCTTTGCCGACATCCTCGTCCGGAATCCGGATGCCGTAGGTTTTTTCGAGCGCCACCACAAGTTCGAGTGCATCGATCGAATCGAGTCCGAGGCCGCCTCCGAAGAGCGGGGCCGCAGGGTCTATATCCGCGGCAAGGATGCCCTCGAGCTTCAGAGTTTTTATGATAAGCGACCGCAGTTCTTCCAAAAGGGTCCCTTTTTCCACTAGGTAAGACCTCCGTCCACGGAGAGGTACTCTCCGGTGATATATCCTGCCTCATCAGAGGCGAAAAAGAAAACCGCACGGGCGACTTCTTCCGGTGTCCCGAACCTGCCCGCGGGGATCATGGAAATGAACTCCCGGCGAACCTTATCCTCCATGTCTCTGGTAAGCTCCGTTGCGATGACACCGGGAGAGACAGCATTAACCGTTATGTTGTAACGGGCTACCTCTCGTGCCAGCGAACGGGTGAAGCTGAGCACGCCGCCCTTGGCAGCCGCGTAGTTTGTCTGTCCTGCCCTTCCCATGAGCGCACTGGGAGATATGATGTTGATGATCCTCCCCCACCGGTTTCCCACCATGGGCCTGAGCGCTGCCTTTGAACAGAAAAAGACGCTGTTCAGGTTCACTTCCATGACCCGGTGCCAGTTCTTTGCCGGCATAAGCATCAGAAGGCCGTCACGGATGATGCCGGCGTTATTCACCAGGATATCTAGCCTGCCCTCTTTCTGCGCTATGGCATCGATCATGGCACTCACCTGCTCCTGGTCCGAGACATCCGCCTGAACCGTTTCGGCATGGAGTTCCCGGCGTGCAGCTGCCGCCGCATCCCGGTCGGAGGAAAAGTTCAGGTAGACCCGCATCCCTTTTTTTGAAAAAGACCGGGCTATCTCTTTCCCGATGCCTTTTGTGCCTCCGGTGACAAGAGCTACGGGGATTGACACGGCACCAGTTCCTCGGCCCGGAGAATTTCGCTGTCCCGAGCTATCCAGCGTACAAGCTTTGACAGCACGTCTGATGGGCCAATCTCCAGGAAACGCTCGATGCCGTTTTGACGGATCGCCTTTACGGTGTTTCTCCAGTGCACCTTCTGCGTGAGTTGACTGCAGAGGATGCGGGAAATGCCCGCTGCGTCAAGCGGCTTTCCGTCAAGATGGCTAAGGAGAGGGATCGCAGGTTCCCGTATCATTATTGACGCCACCAAAGGACTGACGATATCTTCAATCCCCTGCATCAGCGGGCTATGGAGCGGAAAGGAAATCGGGAGTTCCCGTGCGCCCAGTGCTCCGGCCGCCACTGCAGCGCGGCACGCTTCCCTCGTATGTTCTTCCCATCCCGATATGACGGTCTGGGTGGCAGAGTTAACGTTCGCTACATACACGCCGCCGATCTCGCTGCAGATCCTTTCCACTTCACTGGTCTTCAGTCCGATGACCGATGCCATGAGGCCTTTCCGGTCTCCCGAGGCGATCTCTATCGCATCCTGGACCTTCAGCATGATATCAGCGCAGTCTTCGATCGAAATAGCCCCGGAGGCATAGAGAGCGGCATACAGACCGAGACTGTGACCGGTAAGACAATGAAAGCGCTCGCATTCCCCGAGCAGGCGCCAGTAGCAGGCGCTCGTGCCGAACAGGGAGAGCTGGGAAACGCGGACATCTGTCAGGCCTGCGGGATCTTCCCCGAGGGCAGCAGCCAGAATGTCCCTTCCGGCAACCGCGCTGATACGGCCGAATATGTCACGACGTACCGCCTCGTCTCTGATGCCAAGGGCCATCCCCGGGTATTCCGAGCCCTGGCCCGGGAAGATTGCGGCTGATCGTATCGCAGTCGGTTCCTTGTTCATATAATCATGTATTATGCCATGCAGGGAGTGCAGAAGCCAATCACGCGCTGAAGGGAATTCTTTTGGCATTTTGCTGTGTTAAAATAAAAATAAATCAACAGGAGAGAAAAGATCATGGCACAGGTAAGAGAGGGCGATACCATAAGAATACATTATGTCGGCAGGCTCGAAGATGGCACGGTATTCGACTCCTCCGAGGGAGGAGCATCTCTTGAGATAAAGCTGGGGCACGGCGAATTCATCAAGGGGCTTGAAGAAGGCGTCATCGGCATGACACCGGGCGAGACGAAGAGCATCTTCATGACCGCGGAGAACGCCTATGGCCCTCACAGCAGGGAGAAGATCTTTGAGTTTCACAAGGACCGGGCCCCCCAGGACTTTAACCCTGAGGTCGGACAGCAGTACCAGATGTACCGGGCTGACGGCATGCCGATCGTGGTGACGATTCTGGAGAAGACCGAAACCGGTTTTGTTATGGATTCCAATCACCCCCTGGCAGGCAAGAACCTTACCTTTGAGGTTACTCTCGAAGAGATTGTGCAGGAATAGCAGGCGGAGAACGTCCGGGTACTCCGTATCACGGCAAGGAACATGGCACGGTCATGAAACAGCGGCATCGTCTCGGATGAACCTTCGTGACCATGCAGCATATCCAGAGTTATGGAAAATCCCGGTCATGGAGCAATTCTCTCTGCCTGCCGCCATATTCTCCCGCTTCCGTTGCCGGTAGGCACGCAGTCTGAATTCCCGTACATGGCGAGTGATATGGATCTGAAGTCTTTGTCTCAGGAAGAAGTTTACCGTTTTGCGGCTGAACATGGTCTGCCCAGATACCGGGCAGGCCAGCTTCTCCACTGGATATATGAGCGATATGTCGTGAACCTGCAGGAGGTCACCGAGTTTTCCAAAACGCTGCGCAATGAGCTCGCACAGATTGCTTCTATCAGCAACCTCGATCTCGCTGTACGGCAGAGGTCACTGGATGGTACCGAGAAATTCCTCTTCTCCCTTGAAGACGGTCAGACTATAGAAAGCGTCCTGATCCCGGACAAGGACCGGCTCACGCTCTGCATTTCTTCCCAGGCCGGCTGCGCCATGGGGTGCAGCTTCTGCCTGACCGGGTATATAGGGCTCATCAGGAACCTGAAGGCCTACGAGATCGTTGATCAGATCATCTCGGTGAACAGGCGTATTGCCCCGCGCAGAATAACGAATATCGTGCTTATGGGCATGGGAGAACCGCTGGCGAACTTCGACGAAGTGGTCGAGGCGCTTTGGCGTATCACCGGCCTGATGGGGATATCGAAGCGGAGGATCACTCTTTCCACCTCAGGCCTCGTGCCGAAGTTGCTCGAACTCCCCCAAAAAGCTCCTGATGTCAATCTCGCCGTATCGCTGAATGCGACGACCGATGAGGTGCGGAACAGGATCATGCCGATCAACAAAACCTATCCGATCAGTGAACTTATGAGCGCATGCCGAAGATATCCGCTCAGGCCGAGAAGGAGGATAACCTTTGAGTATGTCCTCATCAGCGGAGTGAACGACACTCAGGCTGATGCAAAGAGGCTCGTGAAACTGCTCAGAAACATTCCCTGCAAAGTGAACCTGATACCGTATAATCCCGATGAACAGAGCAGCATGAAGCGGCCTTCTGACGAGACGGTGCTCGCGTTCCAGAAGACCATCGCGGACAGCAATATCACGGTGCTGGTCCGGGAAAGCAAAGGGCAGGATATCCTTGCCGCCTGCGGCCAGCTGAAGGCACGCTACGGGAAGAAGGCACGATGACCCCGCTGAAGGTCAGGGCAGCTGCAACCCTTATTGATTTTCTGACGGGACTCGGGTATACCAGGACCAAAGTGAAACAGCTCCTGAAACACCGAGCAATAACGGTCAACAACAGGGCCGTCACGCGCATTGATCATGCGCTTTCCATACATGACAGAATTGCGCTTGACGCAAAACCGAGACCCGGTGCCGAGATACTTGAGGCATCAGGCCTCGGCATCGTATATGAGGACAACGCGGTCATGGTCGTTAACAAGCCTTCCGGCCTCCTCACCATTGCAACGGAGAAGGAGAAGAAGGAGACCGCATATTATCTCCTGAATGCCTACTGCAAAGAGCGCAATCCCTCACGCCCTGACCGCATTTTTATTGTCCACAGGCTCGACCGGGAAACGTCCGGCCTGATCGTCTTTGCAAAGGACGAGGCAGCGAAGCATAGGCTTCAGAAGGACTGGAATGATGCGGAGAAGAAGTATTATGCGGTCGTTGAAGGTGTGCCCAAAGACCCTGAAGGCAGGGTCGAAAGCTATCTGAGCGAAACAACGGCATTCAAGGTATACTCCGAGCCCGCGGGAGAGGAATCGAAACGCGGGGTCACCCGGTACCGGGTGATGAAAGCAGGCAAGGGCCAGGCGCTCCTTGACGTTCTCCTTGAGACGGGGAAGAAACATCAGATCCGCGTACACCTTTCTAATATCGGCTGCCCCGTCGTGGGCGACAAGAAGTATGGAGCCAAGACAAACCCCATTCGCCGCATTGCGCTTCATGCGTACAGCCTTTCCTTTGCGCATCCGGTGTCTGGGAAACAGATGCATTTTACCACTCCCCTGCCCAAGGCATTCGCATCGCTGATTAAACCCCGACCCTGAACAGGCTAGGGCTTTCACACGCTGAAATATAACTAACATAATCCGTGCAGATCACCAGGACGGTACAGGTAAACGTCAATACACCGAACGCGATACAATTCGCGAGCGCGGGTTTACTGATTGGTTTAGCGTGTCGAGGCAGTTCTTGATGACGCCGTGCGCATATTGGAACACGGTAAGAAAGTAGGACGTTGCAATCGATGCGGTCGATGGACGAACTGCTGCATCCGATGTCGGCAGCTGCTCTATGCGAGCAGAGTCGCCTCGTTCGAATGCCGCAGGTGTCGCATCACATTGCCTATTATTATAAATATCATGGACACCCCTGTCTGCCTCTGTAGCACTGCGTTCTTCGCAACGAAGCCCCATTTCTCCTTTCACCTGATTGTTCCAAAATCACCGGTTGACAGCCTCTCCTTCATGGGGTAGCATCAGGGTATCATCCGGAAGTATCTGTCCCCGGGAGTTTGCATATCCGAAACCCTTTTTATTCAGGAGGTACGTATGGTATCCATCAAGGTCAATGGCAAAAAACATGAACTGGACCTCAGCCCTGACGTGCCCCTTGTCTGGGCCATCAGGGAGCACCTGAAGCTTACCGGCACGAAATTCGGCTGCGGTAAGGGACTCTGCGGTTCCTGTACCGTGCACATTGCGGGAAAGGCTGTGCGGTCCTGCCAGACATCGGTCGGTGACGCAGACGGGAAGGACATCACGACTATTGAGGGTATTCCTGAAGACCATCCCCTGAAGAAAGCATGGGTGAAGGAGCAGGTTGCCCAATGCGGCTACTGTCAGCCCGGACAGCTCATGCAGGCTGCAGAGCTTCTTTCCGGCAACAAGAATCCGTCTGACGAAGCGATAGTCAAGGCAATGGACGGTAACCTCTGCCGCTGCGGCACCTATCCAAGGATAAAGAATGCCATCAGGTTCGCGGCAAAGGAGGGCGGCAAATGAACTCTTCCATAACGCGCAGAACATTCCTTAAGGCCGCAGGGTTCACCATTGCTATCGCCATAACTCCCTCCGGATATAAGATCCTTTCTGCCAAAGAGTCCGAGGAGGCGATAGGGAAGGGTTTCAGCCCCAACATCTGGCTGCGGATCATGCCGGACAATAGGGTGGTTATCACGGTGAACAAGTCCGAGATGGGACAGGGGGTCTATACCTCTCTTCCGATGATCATAGCGGACGAGCTCGAGGCCGACTGGAAGCGGGTGAAGTTCGAGGTGGCACCGGCTGCTGACGGATACAAGGATCCCGTGTGGGGGGCTCAGGCAACGGGCGGAAGCACCAGCATCAGGCATATGTACGAACCACTGAGAAAAGCGGGAGCTGCTGCCCGGGAGATGCTCATTACCGCTGCTGCAGGTGTATGGAACGTGCCTGCTGCGGAGTGCCAGGCAAGCCAGGGCAGCGTGAAACATGCACCGAGCAAACGCAATATCACCTATGGGGAATTGGCGAAGCCTGCATCTGCCCTTGAGGTGCCGAAGAACCCCTCCCTGAAAAAGGATGGGCAGTTCAAACTGATCGGAACTTCGGTGCCACGGCTCGATGTGGTCGAAAAGACCGAAGGGACTGCAATATTCGGGATCGATGCCCTCGTGCCTGACATGCTCTATGCAACAGTAGCAAGGCCGTATACCTTCGGGGCGAAGGTCGTGGCTCTGCACGATGCCGCGGCACAGAAGGTGAAAGGGGTACAGAAGATCGTGCAGATCGACCGGGGTGTTGCCTTCTGCGCTGATACGATCGAGGCTGCATGGCAGGCAAAGAAGGCAACGCATATTGTCTGGGGCAAGGGTGAAGACCCTGATCTGAATAACGAGAGCCTTGCGAAGAGCTTTGAGGAGCATCTTTCCAGGGACGGTGTTGTCGCGCGCAAGGACGGTGATGTTCAGCACGCCCTTTCTGCCGCGGCCATGAAGCTCGATTCCCGGTACTACCTGCCCTATCTCGCTCATGTGACCATGGAGCCGATGAACTGCACGGCGCAGGTGCAGCAGGACAGGTGCGATATCTGGGTCCCGACGCAGAACCAGACCGGTACGCTCATGACCGCGAAGAAGATAACCGGGCTCGATCCGGAACATATCCATGTCCATACGACTTACCTCGGCGGGGGCTATGGCAGAAGGTTCGAGCAGGATTTTGTCGAGGAGGCAGTCCAGATCTCGAAGGCAGTGGGCAGGCCGGTAAAGGTGATATGGACCCGCGAAGAGGATTTTCAGCACGACTATTTCAGACCCGGCAACCTATCACGCATACAGGCTGCACTCGACGAAAAAGGGAGTCCTACGGCCTGGTCACACAAGATCGTCTGCCCGTCCATCTTTGCCCGCGTCTTTCCGGAGACCATGAAAAAAGGCATTGATAACGCTGCTGTCGAAGGGTTGAGCAACCTTGAGTATGATGTGCCGAACGTCAGTGTAGAATATGTGAGGATCGACACGCCGGTGCCGGTCGGTTTCTGGCGTTCTGTCGGCAGCTCTCACAATGCCTTTACCGTAGAGACCGTTATCGACGACCTGGCGCATATGGCAAAAAAAGATCCGCTCAGATTCAGGCTGGACCTTCTCAAAAAACATCCCCGTGCACAACGTGTGCTTGAACTTGCTGCTGAGAAGGCGGGATGGGGCAAGACGCCGGAGAAGGACAGGGGCCGCGGGATAGCCTACCATCTATCATTTGATTCTTATGTTGCGCAGGTTGCTGATATCTCGGTTGACAGGAAAGACGGGAAAATCAAGGTCCACCGTATCGTCTGCGCTGTCGACTGCGGTCCGGTCGTCAATACAGACACGATAACGGCCCAGATGATGGGTGGTATTGTGATGGGGCTTTCCTCGGCCCTGAAGGAGAGCATATCCTTCGGCCGAGGGAAGGTCCTTACGGAGAACTTTGATTCTTATGACCTGTTGCGTATGAGCGAAACGCCCGAGATCGAGGTGCATATTGTGCAGAGCGATGCAAAACTGGGCGGCGTTGGGGAGCCGGGTGTACCGCCGGTCGCCCCTGCTGTCGCCAATGCCCTGTTCAGCCTGACCGGCGTGAGGATCAGGGACCTTCCGATGACGCCGGAGGCGGTAGTGAAAGCATTGAAGGCGGGCAGCAAGACCTGATGGAGAAAATGTCTGTAACCGAGCAGGCCGCGTGGAATTGTTCCCTCTCCTTACCAGAGGGGGGCAGGTGGATACGAACATTAATGAAGGGTCGCTATGGAACTGTATGAAGAGCTTTTGAGGTTGAAAAAAGAGGGCAGGACTTCTGCCGTTGCAACGATCGTGGAATGCTCAGGATCATCCCCGCAGAAGGAAGGCTCGAAGATGCTCGTTCGCGATGACGGGACCACGGTCGGGACCCTTGGCGGCGGCTGCATCGAGGCTGAAGTGATTCAGGCCGCGCTGATGGTCATGAAGGACGAGCGAACCATGACCATGCCCTTTGAGCTTACGGAGCGTCAGGGAGGTCTGGTCTGCGGCGGCAGGGTCTTGGTCTATGTCGAGCCGGTGATACCTGACCCGGTGCTGGTAATTCTCGGGGCGGGCCATGTTGGAAAGGCGCTTGCAAAGGCGGCGCGCTTCAGCGGGTTCAGGGTATTGGTCTGCGATGACCGTCCTGAGCATGCGAACCGGGAAAATATACCTGATGCGGACGAGATCGTGGTCCATGATTATGCGGACATCTTTTCGCGGCTCGTCATTCCCGAAAACGCTTACATCGTTGTGGCAACGCGGGGCCATAATCATGACCTTGAGGCGGTAGAGGCATCGCTCAGGACAAAGGCGCGCTATATCGGCCTGCTCGGCAGCAGGCGGAAAAAGGCGCTTCTGTTCAGGGCCCTCGATAAAGCGGGGTTTTCACCGGAAGAGGTTGGCCGCGTGCACGTACCAGTCGGTCTTCCGATCAATTCCGTGACGCCGGAGGAGATTGCGATCAGCATCGTTGCGCAGGTCATCCAGAAGAGGAGGGAGAATGCAGCATCACGTGTCAGCCGTTCTTCTTGCAGCCGGCTCGGCAAAGAGGATGGGGCAGACAAAACAGCTTCTTCCGCTCGGTGACCGCAGCGTAATAGAACATTGCGTCAGCACGATCATCGCGTCCGGGGTCACGGATATCATTGTCGTCCTCGGGCCCGATGCGGGAGACATCGTAAAAGCAATCCACTGTCTTCCCGTGAGAACGGTACGCAATACGCAGCCCGGAAGTGAAATGATCCAGTCGGCGCGGACCGGACTGATGGCTGCTGACCCCGCAGCAACGGGATGGCTTATCCTGCCAGCTGACCATCCCCTGGTCAGGCCGGAGACGTTGAAAGCATTGATAGGGCTTCATACCGAGCAGCCGGAGTCGATCCTCATCCCGAGTTTTCAGAGGCGGAGGGGGCACCCGACACTCTTCCCCCGGACCGTAATCCGCGATATCCAGGCAAAAGGGACCCTGCGGGAGGTGATCAGCGGTCACGAAAAAGATATTGTTTACCTTCCCGTCGATGACGAGGGTGTTCTGCTTGATATGGACGCGCCCGGTGACTATGCAATGATCCTTCAGCGGTTCAGCGGCTGAACGTTCATGTATCGGCCATGGCTCTTCTGCTGTCCATAATCATGGTATCCCTTCTGGGCTGCACCACCCCCTGTCTAGAAAAGGCTGCTTTGTCCGGCCCGGGCAGCCACTTTTATTCCTTGAAGACAAATGGGCAGGAACGAGAGTATCTGCTGCATCTTCCGCCAGAGACGTCGCGTGACCGTCCCCTTCCTCTTGTGGTGATCTTTCACGGCTATGCGAGCAGCGCCCGAAGTGTGGAGAGGCTTACCGGCATGAGCGATAAGGCTGACCGAGAGGGATTCATCGCTGTCTACCCGCAGGCAACAGGGTTCATCGGGACTGCCTGGAACGCCGGTTTCTGCTGTGGCAAGGCGTATATTGAAGGCGTGGATGACCTCAACTTTTTCAGGGAAATGATCGAGAAGCTCAAGCGCAACCTGCATATCGATGATTCCCGGATCTTTGTTGCGGGTTTTTCTAATGGCGGCATGATGGCATATTACCTTGCAGCGCAGATGCCTGAGCTGATTGCAGCGATAGCCGCGGTATCAGCGGCTGCGGGAGTCCGCCCAGTCGAAAGTTCGTATGCGCTGACCATCCCTGATCCGTTAGCCCCGGTTCCTCTCATCGGGTTTCACGGCTTGAAAGACCGGCATATACCCTATGAGGGGGGTGAAGGAAAGCGGACACGGGATATCCTTGCTTTTATTTCGGTCGAGCAATCTCTCGGCTTCTGGATCAGGGCAAACGGCTGCGGTACCATCCCAGTCAGGGTAGCTCTCAAGGACGGCGCTGTCATGAGGGATTCCTATACATGCTACGACCATGCTGATGTCGTGTTCTATGAAATCAGGGATGGCGGCCACGCCTGGCCGGCCGAGGGAGAATGTGCCGGTTCGGGCGACTGCATATCGGCAACGGATCTCATATGGGAGTTTTTCCTTGCCCACCCGAAGAAAAGATAGGGAGAAAAGCGGGCTTTCCGTGAAGATTTATCAGGAGGTGCACATGAAAAAGATGATTGTTCTTCTTTGCTGTATCGGTTTCATATTCAGTTCTGCTCCTGCCGCAGACCCGCTGCAGGACGATATAAGTGCTCATCCGACATGCGAAATCTGCGGAATGGACAGGCAGGCATATGCTTACAGCAGGATGCTCCTTGAATTCGACGACAAGACATCCGCCGGGACCTGCAGTATCCATTGCACAGCAGCATGGATGGCAGCGCATCGGGAGAAGACCATCGTGAGAATGCTGGTAGGAGACCATGCCACGGAGCAGCTTATCCGCGCGCAGAAGGCGTTGTGGGTTATAGGGGGAAAGCAGTCTGGTGTCATGAGCAAACGGGCAAAATGGGCTTTTCATCAAAAGGCAGCGGCTGAGGCATTCATAAAGGATCACGGTGGGACCATTGAAACGTTCCACGATGCCATGAAGGCGGCCTTTGCTGATATGCGCGATGACATAAAAATGCTGCAGGAGAAAAAGCGGCAAGAACTGACAGGCATGTCGGATATCAAGACGCATCCGGAATGCAAATACTGTGGCATGGACAGGCGTATGTATGATTACAGCAGGATGCTTGTAGAGTATACGGATGGCACGTCAGGGGGTTCGTGCAGTATCCACTGCACTGCCATTGACCTTGCCATGAATCCCGGCCTGGTGCCAAAGGCGATCATGGTGGGCGATTACCGTACAAGAAAGCTTATTGACGCACAGAAAGCATATTGGGTCATCGGCGGCGACAGGTACGGTGTCATGTCAATACGGGGGAAATGGGCATTTGAGGAAAAAGCAGATGCAGAAGATTTCATCAGGGAGCATAGCGGGAAGGTCGGCAGCTTTGATGAAGCCCTCCAGGCAGCATTTGAAGACATGTATGAGATTCTCAGATGAAAAGGTGCTGACAATAAAAGAATTATAACGTCGCGCACAGACATGGCGGTCAGCCCGCGAAGTCTTAAGTGGGATGAGCTGTGAAGAGGCGTGGCTGATGCCACGCCTGATTTCGGAATCCTTTTATCGCGCTGAAGAGGTGTTTTGCCAGCCCTGTGGGAATTGCAGCAAAAAGCCTTTCCGAAGGTCGTCATGCCGGGCTGTAGCAGGGCTGGAGAAAGAGCTTGACAGTGGTGCTGAAAATAGAATAAATTTTATATATAATTGATAATTACAATTTGATATTTTCAGGAAAAGGAGGTGAAAAAGATGAAAAAGATGATTCTTATTGCAACAGTTATGTTCGTGATTGCGTTCGTTGCACTTTCGTTTGCGGGTGCCAAGGGAAAGATGGACCTGAAAGTGGGCGATGAAGTCTATGCCTGCGACTGCGGTGAAAGCTGTCCCTGTAAGACCATGTCCAATAAGGCCGGTAACTGTACCTGCGACAAGCCGATGGTCAAGGCAAAGGTTATGAAGGTCGAAGGTGACACGGTTATGCTCAAGGCCGAAAAATGGGAAAAGGAACGTGCATTCAAGACAACCGGCAAATATACGTGCGCTTGCGGTCCTGATTGCAAATGCGATACCATCAGCCAGAACCCGGGCAAGTGCCCCTGCGGCACGGAGATGAAGAAGGTAGAGTAGCGGTTCGATACAG
>QKDO01000050.1 GCA_003252075.1 Nitrospirota bacterium | reverse complement strand
TCAAAAATGTATATTAAACCTGCCTTTTTCTATTATGAAAGCGGAGGAACTGAATGTCACAGACAAAGAATATTTATGACGAGATTGCAAAGGTTGCATATGAACTCTTTGAAAGCAGTGGTGGGATGCACGGGCGTGAATTAGAGAATTGGTTTGCAGCAGAAAAGATTGTCATGGAGATGCACTCCGGGGAAATAGAGCAGGATGCTAGTAATGTCACTTCTGCGAAAGGGAAGAAGTCATCAAGCAAAACCGAACCCAAGATAGTGAAAACATCTAAGAAGACTTCAGAAGGCAGTTCAAAGACAACAAAGAAGAAAAGCCCAGTGAAAAAGAAGACGGGATAAGTTGAGATTTTACCTGACGAAGGAATAACTTCTTCCTATTACCCACACTGCCAAGTTATTTCACAAAGGCAAGGTTTCTACCGGAAATCGCCGCTGCCGGCTACTTGATTAAGGCCGGAGTGCTCCTTCTACTCACTGTTTGGCAATGAGGATATCCGCAATAGTGTTTAAATCATATTGGAAACCCCTGGCAAGGTAGTCTTTGCCCTCGCAGTAATTGATAAGGTCATCAACAGCTTCCTTGAACTCCTCCTTGATCATAGAGAGTTCTCCCATACCGTCACACCCTTTCTTGCGCCTCGTGACGAGCAGATATATCTCTGCACATTCCCTGGCCTTACAGAGAAGCGAAGAAGCATGATTATCTGTCGCCGCTATTTCCGTAATATTTGTTAGCATTATGTGCAGACTTTTGTCGCTGTGCGGCCGCAGCCGGGAGAGGATGACTGTCCCAGCTCTGCCAGGACAGAATCCGCTACAAGCCTGGCCGCTGCTCTGCGTTCCGTCTCCGGCACATCATCTATGTCAAAATGCTCGGTATATTTCATGTAATACGAAAGTGCATCGAACTGAGCCAGCCTGTCCTTCCCAACCAGATTTTCCAGAACCCTGCCATGGCATCGAAGGAAACAGCCGTCTATGAGCACAATCTTTTCCGCGTTCTTTATCCACTGTGCTATAGCCGAACCGGGTACAGTGAACAATTCCCCGTGACAACCCCTTCGATAAGGCTCCTCCTTTGCTACAAGGTGGGCTGCAAGACGGGCGATCTCGCCCCTGATGCAGGCACCTTCACATGAGAGGACTGGTATTTTTGCTTCCTCCAGGTTTCCGCTGCCAACCTTTTCCCCTACGGGACAAGTCCCATCGGTTTTTGAAATCTCTACCGTGAATATGCTGTTTGCCTCGTTCATTTCTTCCTCCCTTGAAATTCAGCTGCATCATTATCTGGCGTACGGTCTTGCTTTCTCATTTGTTCCATGATGCCCTTCATGACAGTTGCGCAGTCCGGAAATCCGCCCTGGCCAGCGCAGCACTTCGGCATCATCTCTAAAATACCATGCCCCATCGGGGCGAAGGTGAAGGCATTGACGTTTTCCTCGTCTGCTTTTCTTTCCTCTTCTTTTCACGCATTTCATACCTCCCGCACTCTCTAAGATTAAGATCTGAACTCAGTTGTGCCCCGTTATGACTCTTTTCTTCTCTTCATACTCCTCCTTGTTGATCTCTCCACGGGCATACCTTTTTTTGAGTGTTTCAAATGCCGAGTCCTCAGCCTCTTCGTCATGGCTGCTTGTACCGCAGATACCAGACCGACATATCATCGAGCCCATACGGCCTCTCATCATGAAAAAGCAAAGAACCATCATAACTATCATGATGAGCGGGAATATCCACCAAAGTCCGTAACCAAAGCCTGCACATGGAAACATAACTATCATCTCCTTTCTACTCTTATAGACGAAAATCGGAAAGGAAAAGATACGCTTATTTTTTGAGGAATTTTATTGAGGGGACCTTGCGGTCACAGGCAAGTTCGTTTCGGTCGTCCTTGTAGAAACTGCAATGGCGTTCTAATTCTTTTTTGAGCCTTGCCCTGGCGCGATGAAGCCTGATCTTGACGGTTTCGAGCGATATATCGAGGACTTCGGCTATCTCATTATTCGTCAGTTCTTCTAGGTCGCTGAGGATCAAAACTGTCCTATAGTTTTCGGATAATCCGTCCACGATGCCCTTAATGCAGTCGTTCATTTCCTTCCGGATAAGCTGCCTGTCCGGGGAAATGCTCAGGTCTGCGGCCACCTCCTCTTCGCAAGCGGAATCGTCAGTAAGGCCTACATCCTCTATCCGATCCTCCAGGCCCTTCACGGATTTTCTTTTATAGTCCAGCGCGGCGTTCGTTGCGATCCGGTAAATCCATGTCGACGGACTCGAATCACCCCTGAAATCGCTTAAGCCTGCATTTACCTTCAGGAATACCTCTTGAGTAACATCATCGGAATCAGCTTCCCCAACCAGGCGTGTAAGATACCGACGAATTTTTTCATTGTAGGCGGTATAGATGTTCTGAAAATCAGGCTTGGTTTCTGAAGCTCTTCTTGTCATTGGATTAACAGCGACGTTGGCCTCGTTGATTCATTATAAGACAGAACCTTCTGTAGCAGCAAGTAGTACCGGCTTCAGGCTAGTCAATTGCATGTTTTGCGAGATTTGTCGAGCCGATTTGTCTCTTCGCAGATAACAGCACGCTGAATTGAAGGACAATAAGTGCATTATTGATCCAGTAATCGTTACAGTTTCAACTCACCGAAAAGTGAGTTATAGGAGGGGTTAACAACATTCTCTATTAGACGGGCAACATATGTCTTTCCAGGAACTTTTTTGTAATGGTGAGAAAGTTCCCGTATCAGATTCAGGATGTACATCTCGACAATAATTTTTCCTTGACGCACGGAATTCTTTCGGCATTCGAGAGTCTTTTAGTTTAGGCGCTTCGAGGGGTAGTCGGTGGAGTAGAGAGGCAATAGTACTTCCTGTACCCAACGCCGCCCTCGACGTTCGGTCGACTGTGAGTTATTCCTGATAACTTGTAATCGTTGAGCAAGGATGAGTAAAGTAAAAGGGAGGAGATGAAGTGGATGATCCTCTTTCTCAATGGCAGCCCCAGGAAGAATGGCGTGACAACGTCGCTTCTCAACATAATTGCTGATGAGGCACGCTCTGCTGGCGCCCAAGTGGAGTGGGTCGACGTCAACAAGCTATCAATAAAACCATGCATCGGGTGTCTGAAATGTAGGCCCGACAAAAAGTGCATTCTTCCGCGAGACGACGGGCATCGTATGGGAGAGCTGTTAGAAAGCTGCTCTGCGTTGGTGGTTGGGGCACCTAACTATTGGGGCAGCATGCCCGGGACGTTGAAGATTCTGTTTGAACGGATTGTTCCTGTCCTTGAGTACTATGAACTCTATACATGGCGCCTACCAAGACCGAGGCATAAGGGAAAGAAAGCGGCAATTGTTACTTCCTCTCTTTCACCGTTCCCTTACAATTTACTTCCTTCGCAAGGCGGTGGGGCACTGCGCACTGTCAGGACTATTCTGAACACGGCCGGTTTTGACATAAGGGAACAAATCAACGTCCCAATGACACGAGACCTCGCACAAATCGGGGAACGGTGGCTGGTAAGAGCCAAAAAGCTGGGAAGGGAAATTGGATCTTGGTAGAAAGAGTACTCATTAGATAGATAATGCCCATAGAATGAAACCGGCAATCTTCCTTCCTGAAGTTCACAGTTTCCAATATCGTTAAAATAGTGTATGGACTTCCCCCGGTTTGATAGACATGTTTAAAGGTAAAATTGGAAGCAACGGCGGAGGTGTCTATGTCAAACCGGAAGTACACGGAGGAGTTCAAGACGGAGGCGATCAAGCAGGTAGTCGAACGGGGTTATGGGGTACGAGAGGTCTGCGAGCGATTGGGCATATCGAGCAAGAGCCTGTACCTGTGGTTGCGGTTAGCGAGGAAGAGCACTGGCAGAGGTGGGCAGGGCAACGATCAAGAGCTGAAGCAGGAGATAGCCCGGCTGAAGTCAGAGCTGAAGAGGGTTGAAGAGGAGCGGGATATTCTAAAAAAGGCCGCCGCGTACTTTGCCAAGGCATCCCGGTAAGGTACGCGTTCATCAGGGATCATCGGCAGGAGTTTCGGGTGGTGTCGATGTGCCGGGTAATGAGGGTGCAGAGAAGCGGGTTTTACGCCTGGATACAGACTCCCCAGTCAGCGCGGAGCAAAGAGGATCTCCGGCTGCTTGAGTTGATGATGAAAGCGGCAGCATCTACGGCAGCCCCCGCATATACAATGACCTGAGGGAAAGCGGGGAACGGTGCGGCAAGAAGCGTGTGGCGCGGATCATGCGCCAGCACAGGATCAGGGCTGAGCGTGGCTACAAGAAGCCCCGGTTCAAAAGCGGCAAGCCTTCCCATGTGTTTGCAAACCGGCTCAGAGAAGGCGGTGCGGTTCAACGCATTGATCAGGCATGGACAACGGATATCACGTATATCAGGACGTACGAAGGATGGTTATACCTGGCAGTGGTTATGGATTTACATTCGCGGATGATCATTGGCTGGGCGATGAAGTGGCGCGTGAGCTGGTGCTGGACGCTCTTTTGATGGCGGTCTGGAAGAGAAAGCCGAAGCAGGCAGTCATCGTGCACTCGGATCAGGGCTCGCAGTACGGCAGCGACGACTGGCTGCGGTTCTGTCAGGACCATAAGCTGCAGCCCAGCATGAGCCGAAGAGGCAATTGCTATGACAATGCGGCGATGGAGTCGTTTTTCAGCAGCTTGAAAAAGGAACGTATCAAACGTAGAATCTATCAAACAAGGGAAGAAGCCCGGTCAGATGTCTTTGATTATATCGAGGTCTTCTACAACCGAAGCCGGCGACACAGCTCACTGGGGCAGATTAGTCCCTATGAATTTGAAAAGGCTTCATGTGGAAGTGGGTAGGTGTCTATCAAACAGGGGGAAGTCCAGTAAAAGAGACATCAACATTTGATCGATCTAAACATGCGGGTTAAGATTTAATGTATACCGATGGAGGGGAAGAATCTGTACGCATGAAATGTTCAAAACATGCATCATCAGAATTATGACTTTGAATTTCAATTTCACGAGTGTTTACTTTGCCGAATAATTTGCTATATTTCTTGAATTGACGACCATCAAACGATCTGATATTATCAAGACGCCATTTAACAGTTGGGTCTGGTTACGGTCAAGAATGAGACATTGTTTATGAAAGTCGAGTCAGTTGTTCGCGGAGACATTGACGGATTTTTCGGCCTGTTCGTCGACAATCTTTTGCAACTGATGTTAATTGTCGTCCTCTGCGGTAACGTGTGCGGCATGCCAACGGATACAGTTCTCGGAACACTTCTTCCCGGAGCGGCACTCTCGATCCTCTTTGGTAACGCGTACTACGCATGGCAGGCGAGAAAGCTTGCCGTTAGGACGGGTCGGAAGGATGTCACTGCCTTGCCATACGGCATCAATACCGTCAGCCTCATTGCCTACGTTTTCCTGATCATGGCCCCCGTTTATTTCGAAACGAAAGATCCAAACCTTGCATGGCAAGCCGGCCTGTTTGCATGTATCGCCAGTGCTATACTGGAGTGTGTTGGGGCTTTTGTGGGTGACTGGCTCCGCAGGCATACACCACGAGCCGCACTGCTGTCATCGCTGGCCGGAATTGCTATCACTTTCATATCCATGGGTTTCGTGTTCCAGATCTTCGCTATGCCGGCAATAGCAGTTGTTCCTGCATTGTTAGTCATTATGGTCTATGGAGGACAGATCAAATTGCCGTTGGGACTGCCGGGCGGATTCATCGCCGTAGCGCTGGGCGTAGCCATGGGATGGATTCTCAGATGGTCAGGGTATCTATATTTTCAGCCGCTCCAGGAGCCGTACCAGTTTGCCGTTCACCTACC
>QKDO01000089.1 GCA_003252075.1 Nitrospirota bacterium | reverse complement strand
ATTACAGAAAAAATAGTATCCAGGTTGAAGTTGAGTTTGGCAATGCAAGAGCCTATTATCAGGACTACATCAAATTTATGCTTTCTTATTTAGCAAAACAAATTTATATGGGCATCCTTGTGACCCCGACATTAGGGTTTGCGAACGTGCTATGCGATATCGGAAAACAGAAGGCACTGCAAAGAGGCCGGAAGACTTATTCCGGCATGATGCATTTTGAAAAAGCATTTAAGGAGTTCCACTATTTACAACCGATCTTTGATATCCCTATTGTAATACTCGGAATAGATATCTGCCCTGTATAGTGCATAGATGTCGTGAGAAGAATCATTACATGCTTACGCAACGAACGGGGGAGAGCCTCTGCGTTACTTATTAATAGCATCTCAAATAATTCATTGGCGCAGCGGCGCAATCCAAATTGACTGTCATTCCCTTCCGGGGGTATCATACTCAATGCTTTCACCGGACAAACAGCTCGATACCATAAAGCGCGGCGTTGTCGAGATCATCAACGAAGAGGACCTGCTGAAGAAGCTTGAATGTTCCTCGAAAGAGAACAGGCCGCTCCAGGTAAAGGCAGGCTTTGACCCCACCGCTCCGGATATCCACCTTGGCCATACCGTGCTGCTCGAGAAGATGCGGCAGTTCCAGGATCTGGGCCATGACGTAACCTTCCTGATCGGCGATTTTACCGGCATGATCGGAGACCCTACCGGCAAGAGCGAAACGCGCAAGATCCTGACAAAGGACAGCGTACTGAAGAATGCCGAGACCTACAAAACGCAGGTCTTCAAGGTTCTTGATCCGTCGAAGACAAAAGTCAGGTTCAACAGCGAATGGCTGGAAAAGATGAGTCCCATAGAAGTGGCGCAGCTAGGCGCATTCGAGACCGTTGCCCGCATGCTTGAGCGCGAGGATTTCAAGAAGCGGTTCCGAAGCCATCAGCCGATCAGCATCCTTGAGTTCTACTACCCCCTATTTCAGGCATACGACTCTGTTGCCCTGAAGGCCGACATAGAGCTGGGAGGAACTGACCAGAAGTTCAACCTCCTGATGGGCAGGTCAATGCAGAGGGCTATGGGCGTTGAAGAGCAGGTCGTGATTATGATGCCGCTTCTCGAGGGTCTCGACGGTGTGAACAAAATGTCGAAGAGCCTTGGCAATTACATCGGCATCAATGAGCCGGCATTTGAATATGTGAACGGCGAACTTGCCGGTATGTTCAAAAAGGTGATGAGTGTGCCGGACAGCCTGATTGTGCGGTATGTCGAACTTCTGAGTCGCATCCCGGTCGATGCGTTCAATGCAGTAAAGGTCGGATTGGAGAGCGGCGCTAAGGACCCCCGTGAGGCAAAGAAGGAGCTTGCCAGGGAACTGGTAACTCGCTATCATGGGGCTGAAGATGCCCGGCAGGCCGCTGAGAAGTATCATGCTGTCTTCGAAGAGAAGGACCTGAGTGACCTTGCGGAGACCCTCCCGGTGCTTGAGGTCTCAGCCGGAAGCGACCACCATGCGTCCTGGCTTCCCCGCCTGATGAAGGATGCGGCTCTTGTCAGGAGTACCAGCGAGGCGTCGCGTCTTATCAAACAGGGCGGCGTTAAGGTGGATGACCGGACCGTGACCGACACGGACCTTAAGCTCGGACCGGGCGAGCATATCGTCAAGGTCGGCAAAAAGAAGTTCTACCGGATCATTGTGACGGCGTAGCCATGTCGTGGACCTATGAGATCATCTTCAAGCTCCTCCTGGGAACGCTGCTCGGCGGCATCATCGGCTTCGAGCGCCAGACTCACGGCCGGCCGGCCGGGTTCAGGACCCAACTCCTCGTCTGTGTTGCCTCGGTCTTGCTCATGATCATCTCAGAGGGATATTATGCAGGCAGTGTCGGCATAGCGGGGCAGTTCCGGATCGATCCGACGCGCATTGCTGCTGGTGCCATGACCGGCGTTGGTTTTCTCGGCGCCGGCGTGATACTCAAGACCGGCGCTACGGTGCAGGGGCTGACAACTGCGGCTTGCATCTGGATCGTTTCTGCCATCGGGCTTGCCGTCGGCGCGGGACAGTATGCTGCTGCTATCAGCGGCTTTATCATCACTTTTATTTCCCTGTGGTTTCTCAGGATTCTCGAGGCGCGGATGCCGAGGACAGTCTACAAGTATGTGACCCTAACAACCGATGCCTCCGGCGATGAAGATCTGATCCGTGAGCTTTTTGCCAGACAGGGCTTTTCGATCATCAGGATGGATTATCTGGTCACCTTCCCGGAAAAGGAAAAGACCTATATCTTCACGGTGGCTGGGCAGCACGGCACGCCGGTCAGGCAGGTCGTGGAAGCGCTCTCCGGGCAGAAGGCGGTTCAGAAACTCGAGATACGCAGTCAGTGATCATGGCCATGCTCTGCGTGGCCACCGGCGATAATGTAGATGATCTCAATGCTGCCGGTGTTCTCAAGGTAGCAGGTTTGTTCGCCAACGAGGTGCATCGCTTCACCAGCAGCGAGTGTTCCCGAATAGTCGCCGCTCACTCCAAGCGGACCGTTGACCGCAGCGATCATCTCTTCATGTCCTTTTCCGGGCCGTATCCGGCGCCCTTTCTCTCCCGGCGCCAGCGTCCCGTAGACCATGTAACAGGCATGGGAACCGGTGTCCTCCGCGCCGAAGACATATTCACCGTCGCTCTTCGCAGCCATTCCCTTCAGGTCGATCTTTTTCATCTCTTCAGTATCCTCTCCCTCGCGAGCTCGATCATGCCGTAGACCTTCAGGTCTACATGGTCCCCGGCCTTTCTCATCTCTTCAAGTTTTTCGCCAACCTGGCCGAGGGGTGTCACGATCACCTCAATATCTTCTGTTTCGTCGCGCGAGCCGATGCCGACATGCTTCAGCCCTGTTGCGGCATAAACCGTAAGGATCTCAGCGGAAGCGCCGGATGACATGGGCCCTTCCGTAAGGAACTGCACATCCGTTGCCTCGTAACCAGTTTCTTCGACGAGCTCCCTGCGGACCGCATCTTCAAAGGACTCCCCCGGGTCGACAAGCCCGGCAGGCAGTTCTACTACGCAGCCGTCCACAGGCGGACGGAACTGCCGGATCAGGATGACCTCGCCCGCATCGGTGATGGGTACGATACCGATGACCCCGTCGCAGTTGGTCCGTTCGACAGCCTCCCAGTTCCGCTGTTCGACGCAGTTGCTCGAATTGCACCGGACCGTGTACTCGATCAGGACGGCACGGAGGAATTTTCCGCTCCACAATGTCTTCTTTCCGATCACGGCCATGGGATCACCTGCAGAGCTCCAGGGCTTTCCGGAAATGGGCGTCCGTGGCGAGCGTCTCGTCGGCTATGGTCTTCAGGAGCTTTGCCAGCTCCGGCCTGCCGAGGGCCTCGGCTTTTTTCGACCAGTCCTGGTATGTCTTGGCGTGTTCTGTGTTGTGCTCTGCCCAGTGTTCGAGCAGGTGATGCAGTTTGGCTATTTCATCCATAGATCCTCCTGATGATACTGCCCTTTGTTGGAGTGACAACGGCAGTTCCAGATTGTTTTCTTCAAGCAGCTGACTGTCGGATAGTACATCTCCGGACTTGCCGTCGGCAACAACCTTCCCTTCTTTAATAATAATACATCTCCCACAGGTGTCCAGTATGAGATCAAGGTCATGTGAAGCGATGATCTTGGTGTGGTGAAAATGTCTCAGCAGGTTTATCAGCGCTCTTCTCGATTTCGGATCAAGGTGTGAGGCCGGCTCATCCATGACCAGGATATCCGGCTGCATGGCGATGACCGCAGCGACTGCAACAGCGCTTTTCTGGCCGCCGGAGAGATGGTGGGGCGGCTTATCTTTCAGATGAAGGCAGCCAACGGTTTTCAGCGCCGCGGTCACCTGATCCCCGACACGCTCCTGGCTCAGCCCAAGGTTAAGTGGACCGAAGGCTACATCATCAAAGACCGTAGGCATAAAGAGCTGTTCATCAGGGTTCTGGAAGATGAGCCCCACCTTCTTACGGACCTCCGGGCGGGTCTTCTTGTCAAGCTGGAAATCACCAATGGTAATGGCGCCGCCCTGCGGCATGAGATACCCGTTCATATGCATCAGAAGCGTTGATTTGCCGGAGCCGTTAGCACCGACGATCCCGACTGACTCGCCATGGGTAATCCTCAGGGATATCCCGTTCAGTGCAGCGGTGCCGTCCGGATACCGGAAATGGACGTCCTGAAATTCAACGATGTGATGGCTCATCAGTTAGCCGAGTCCTCTGAGCGATATTCTTCCCAGAGCACCGACAACATCATGCGTCCGGAATAGATAGAGAAGCGTTATCGTTGCAGAGAGAAAAACAAGATCCATGGAAGTAAAACCATAGGGGCGTATCGTACGGAGTCTGCCGGTGAATCCCCGGGAAAGCATTGCCTGGTAGATCCGTTCAGCACGCTCAACAGTTCTGAGAAAGAGCGTTCCCAAAAGACTGATGAACACCTTCATGCCATGTCCCCTGTTGCCAAAGGAACGCATATCTCTCGCCCGCACGATTTTCATTGCCTCTTCAGCAAGCACAAAGATGTAGCGATAGAGAAAGATGAGCTGAGATACGAATATCTGAGGCATGCCGAGCTTCTGCAGTGCATGGCAAATGCCGGGGAATGATGTCGTGGCGATCAGGAGCAAGGCTGAGGTAGCTGTCAGCACGAACTTCAGCATGATCGAAAAGAAAGATACCCACCCCCCCGAGATCGTCAAGCCGCCGATAACATGCAGCGGTCGGTGATCGAGCAGCGGGTTGAAGATACCGACAAAAAAAGCAAAAGCTGATACGAGGAGGACTTTCTTTGCGATGAACCTCACCGGGATGTCACCGAGGGAAGAAAGCATTACCGGGAAAATGGAAAAGGGCAGTAGCCCGGTAATCTCATATTTCGGGAATGAAACGACCGTAACAATAAATGCCAGCACGGCGACCAGTTTTGTCCGTGGGTCAAGCCTGTGGATAACAGTATCCCGGTAGGAGAGGATATCGAGATATCCGAGGTTGAAATATTCCCGGTCAAACATGCAGATATACAATCCGCTTGCCTGTTTTTCCGGCAGATACTGCAGGGGATATGGTGGCTTCGCAAGGCAGCGTGCGATACGCTTCCTGTATCAGGAACCCACGTGAGCTCTGGTCTGTTCCTGCATATTCATGCCCTTCCATGACACATTCCCTTTTCCCCTAGTAATCATTATATAATTCTCCCGGTATTTTATCTGTTTCCTTCTATGACGTAACCGTGCATGTCCGCTCCGGGGTTCGCGGAACCTGCGGCTAAGGTCAGATATTACGACGATTTTCTGCGCAGCCTCCTGATGACAAGTCCTATGAGAAGGACAGCAGCCAATACCAAGGCAGACCCGAAAACTCCCGAGACAGAGGCCTCTGGGTCGAGCTCCGGCCAGGAGGAACCGACGGTGTTTTTATCAGCCCCGTCATGCCCTCTAAACTTGTAGCCGGGCAGGAAAGCTGTTTTTTCCTGTATTGACTTCAGTGCCGGCGTGATCCCGTGTTCCCGCGCAGGGAGTTCAGGCCTGCCGAAGACCTTTTCTATTGACCATTCAAGGCCATCGGGATTGGCAGATGCAAACCATGACAACGCCCCCCCGGTTATTGCTGCAACTACCAGTAAGCCTGTCGCGACCTTTCTGGTCGATATACCGGAAGAAAGAGGCTGTGCCGACAATACGCTATCCAGTATCTCAGGCCGAGCAGTCTTAATGAAGTTGATCACACCTGCGGTAACAAATCCTTCGACCAGCCCGATGACAAGGTGAACAGGCTGCATCATCAGAAGGAATGCACCGAAGGGGAGTTCGCTCCTGCCTGAAAGCAGCGTCTGAACAACAACGGAAAAAGCCCCAAGCTGCAGTCCGATGACCGCACTTATTATCGCGGCGGCCGCAATTCTCATGGGGCTGTTTCCCCCCCGGACGATGGGCCGGTAAATGAGGGAATAAGCGAGAAAACACGGGTAAATTCCGAGGTTCCAGATATTACAGCCAAGGGCAAGGAGCCCGCCATCTGCGAAGAAGAATGCCTGAACGGTCAGGACCGAGGCCATGACAATAAAAGCGGCATAGGGCCCCAGGATAATAGCGAGGATCATTCCCCCGCTGAGATGTCCGCTCGAGCCCGTACCAGGGATCGTGAAATTTATCATCTGGACTGCGAAGATGAACGCGCCGAGCACGCCCATGAGAGGGATCATCCTTTCATCCATCGATTCCTTGAGCTTTCTTGTGCCGCAGGTGACAGCGCCCAACGATCCTGCCCAGAAGGTTGCCCCAACAGCCGGTGAAAGTAAAGCATCAGCCATATGCATGGTATCCCTCCTACAACCTGAATGTTATGCCACCGCGGACGGAGCGATCAGCTTCAGCGCTGTTCAGGCCGAGTTTTAGTCCCATACCGCGGTCGAGGTTATCCGATGGTGAATAGATAAACCCTGCCAGAGAACCCGCAGGATCCATGCTTGACGCTGCATCGGCATTCATCTGGCCGCCCAGGGCAGCTGCAATATAAAGGTCTTCGATGAACTCAGCTGAGCCCGCAACAGCATAAGATCAGAGATCCGTCCTCTCTCCTGCAGAGTCTTCGTCCCGGCTGAAGCCGATATTGCTATGAGCAGACCATTCACTATGATGCACTGCATTTTCTTCCGGATTCTCGAATCTCTTGCCAAAGACAATTCGCTCTTCACCGAAGTCATCGGTGGAATAAAAATAGAAGCATCAGCTTCTCCCCTTCCTGGAGGGACCTGCCTTCTTGGCGGGATTAGGGAAACAGCACACATAAAAAGCCATGAATGCCGCACCTTCAGTGCATACCTTCATGGCTTGTCGTAATTTTCTGCTTCTTTTCGGCTCCTCCAGTTCCTCCGAAGGAGCCTCAGTTCCTGATAGTAAAATACCCTATCGTATCAGATCTTGTTTTGTCAACCCGCGGCGACGGCATTCCTGATCCACATATTCGAAAAACCGGAAGGGTTTTTATGGTAGAATAAAACACTTTATTTTCCCGGAGAAAGTGTCCGCCGCCCGTGCACCATAAACTGAGGAGAAGCACAAGAAAGAAGGCCTGCACGCATTCCCTGCAGCCCTGCAAGAAGGGCCGCTATATTTCCTCCGTTGTTCCTCTTGACAAGTTCCGCGAAGAATGCGGCGTATTTGGCGTTTACGGACATCCTGAAGCAGCAAACCTTGCCTATCTTGGTCTCTATGCGCTTCAGCACAGGGGTCAGGAGGGGGCCGGCATCTGCTCATCCGACGGAAGGCAGCTCTATCTTGAAAAGGCCATGGGGCTTGTTGCAGACATTTTCAGCGAAAAAAGGCTGCGAAAACTCCCCGGCCATATCGCGATAGGCCACAACCGTTACTCTACCGCCGGCAGCAGCGTCCTTAAGAATGTGCAGCCGATTGTTGCCAACTTCTCTCTTGGTACGTTGGCCCTGGCACATAACGGCAACCTTGTCAATGCACCTGAACTCAGGAAGACCCTAGAAGATGAAGGCGCCATATTTCAGTCAACGTCGGACAGCGAAGTTGTCGTTCATCTTATTGCGCATTCCAAGGGAGATACCTTTGCAGAAAGGGTGGTTCAGGCTCTGAGGGAGATCAGCGGTGCCTATAGTCTCCTGATACTCCGGGAAAAGGAACTTATTGCGGTCAGGGACCCGTACGGCGTGAGGCCGCTCTGTATTGGCCAGGTAGATGGCGCATATGTGGTGGCTTCAGAGACCTGTGCCCTTGACCTTATCAGTGCCACATACATCCGTGACATTGAGCCGGGCGAAATGGTCATCATTACTGATAACGGAATGACATCGCAAAAGATTCTTCCGAGTCTTCGGAAGGCGTTCTGCATCTTTGAATTCATCTACTTTGCCCGGCCTGACAGCAATATTTTCGGCGGGCAGAATGTCAACGAGATCAGGAAAGAATTCGGCAGGCAGCTTGCAAGGGAATCAAAGGTTGCGGCTGACCTTGTCATTCCTGTCCCGGATTCCGGTGTTCCTGCGGCATTGGGCTATTCTGAGGAGAGCGGCATTCCCTTTGATTTTGGTCTCATTCGGAACCATTATATCGGCAGGACCTTTATCGAGCCGAAGCAGAGCATCAGGCATTTCGGCGTTAAAATCAAGCTGAATCCGGTAAAGAAGCTTATTCAGGGCAAGCGCCTTGTCGTGATCGATGATTCAATTGTGCGGGGTACGACGAGCAAAAAGATTGTCAAGATGCTGCGGGAGACCGGCGGGGCGAAGGAAGTCCATCTGAGGATCAGTTCTCCTCCTACCATCATGCCCTGCTATTACGGAATTGATACCCCAACGCGGCAGGAGCTTATCGCATCGAGCCACGGGATTGAGGAGATACGAAAATATGTGACCGCTGATTCGCTTGCATATCTGGATCTGGACGGTCTCAAGAAAATCGTGCCTGGTGCCGACCGGTATTGCTCTGCCTGTTTCGACAATTTTTATCCGATCAGTTTCCCCGGCGAGCATCTTGAACAGATGGAATTTTTCTTCTAGTCCGGACCTGTTCCCCGCCTTGACAAACAAGGCACCGCGCAATATATTTTGTAGTGAGTGCTTAACCAGGAGGGCATGTTCTGCATGATCGAGATTTCTTTTTTAGCAGGGATTTCCTGCGCCGTGTCGTTGTCAGCCATAACGTTTTTCCCGGAGGAGGGACTCCGGTGATTACCACCGTACTCAGGAACATATTCACAAAGAATCTCTCGGTAAAAAGAGACGAACGGGTCCTGGTCCTTACGGACAGGCCTGCCCCACAGGAACACCTCGATGGAGGGGCTGTCGAAGAGAGGACAAGACTTTCCTGTATCGCCTTTCTTGCTGCGGAGATCGGCAAAACGGTCGCAAAGGAAGTGGTCTGCCTCGAATATGCATCTGCCGGGGCTCATGGGGTTGAGCCCCCTGCCATGGCCTGGGAAAAGGCCTTCGGCAGGAAGGCAGCGGCTGCGTTGCGCAAACACCGTTTACTTGACAGGCTCCTTGCAAAAAGAATGACCGACGAAGAGCTGACGATAGCAGAAGATGTCATCAGAAGGTACAAGGCTGACGCAGTGGATGCAGTCATTGCCCTGTCGTATTTCTCAACAAGCCATACGCGCTTCCGGGACATGCTGACACGGGTATGCTGCACGCGGTATGCGAGCATGCCGCTTTTTGACGTGAACATGCTCGAAGGTCCCATGCATGTTGACTGGAAGGCTCTGGCTGCACGAACAAAGAAGGTCGCCAAGGAGGTTTCCGGCGCAGATTTCATCTCTGTCAAGACACCGAACGGTACGGACATCTCCTTTTCAGTAGCAGGGAGGGCAGCGGGTATTGATACCGGACTGCTAAACGCTCCCGGGGCGTTCGGCAACCTTCCGGCCGGCGAGGTATATCTCGCTCCTGTGGAGGGGACAGCAAACGGAGAGCTTGTGCTCGCATGGGCCCCGGGGAGAGAACTCGAATCTGCGGTAACGCTTACCGTAAGAAATGGTTTGGTGGAAGATGTTGCCGGAAGAGAGAAATACGCCCTGGACCTGGAAATGAAGCTTTCTGAACGGATCGAGAACAGAAATATTGCCGAGTTCGGAATCGGTACGAACGACATGGCGAAAAGGCCGGATAACATCCTTGAATCGGAGAAGATCCTCGGCACCATCCATATCGCACTTGGAGATAACAGCTCTTTTGGCGGCAAGGTCCAGACCCCATTCCACCAGGACTTCATTTTTTTCCGGCCGACGGTGCAGGTAACCAGCAGAAAAGGAAAAAAGACGGTTCTCATGAAGAAGGGGAAGTTTGCGGAAGGAGTGCTATGACAGATTCCCTGGTAGTGCTTATAACCGCTGCAACGGAGGATGAAGCAACCGGCATTGCAATAGCCCTCGTCGAGGGAAGGCTTGCTGCATGCGTCAATATCGTCAAGCAGGTCCGTTCCATCTACCGTTGGCAGGGGAGGGTAGCGGACGAACAGGAAGTCCTCATGATAGCCAAGACGAGAAAAGAGTTGTTTTCCGATGTGGTGCGCAAGGTCAAAGAACTTCACAGCTACTCTGTCCCTGAGGTCATTGCCCTGCCGATCGTTGTCGGTTTCGAGGAATATCTTGGCTGGCTCAGGACAGAGACCGCCAAAGGTTAGCTGATGAGGATAGGGGTCCTTACCGGAGGAGGTGATGCTCCGGGTCTGAACGGCGTGATCAGGGCAATTGTAAGGAGTGCTACCCTCAAGTACGGGTGGACAGTCATCGGGATCTTCGATGGGTTCGAAGGATTGCTGGGGAAGATGAACACCAAGGAGCTTAAGCCCTGGAATACGCGCGGCATCCTGTCTCGTGGGGGGACGATCCTTGGCACCACGAACCGGGGGAACCCCTTCGCGGTCAAGGTGCGCGAAAAGGGAAAACCGACAGAGAAAGATCTCTCCGACGCGGCCATAGAAAATATCCGGAAGCTAAGGCTCGATGCTCTTGTCGTCATAGGGGGCGACGGTTCCCTTGCCATAGCAAACAGGCTCTTTCGTAAGGGTGTTCCTGTGGTCGGCGTTCCGAAGACGATCGACAATGATCTGTCCGAGACCCATGTGACCTTCGGTTTTACGACTGCGGTCGAGACGGCGACTGAAGCGCTTGACAAGCTCCATACAACAGCAGAGAGCCATCACCGGGTCATGGTGGTCGAGGTGATGGGACGATATGCAGGCTGGATAGCTCTCGAGGCCGGCATAGCCGGCAGCGCTGACGTGATCCTTATCCCTGAGATCCCCTATGACATGGACAGGGTTTGCCGTAAGATCGCCGAGCGGAAACAGGTGCATTGCTGCTCCAGCATTGTTGTTGTCGCCGAGGGGGCCCGGCCGCTGCACGGAAAGATGGCGGTGATCGAAAGGGATCCATCAGGGTATGCAATCCGTTTTTCCGGAGCGGCTGCTGCCGTGGGAGATGGGATCAGACAACAGACCGGCATGGATGTGCGCGTTACCGTGCTCGGCCATGTGCAGCGGGGAGGGTCCCCCTGTGCAGCCGACAGAATTCTGGCAACGCAGTACGGTGTGAAAGCTGTGGAACTGGTCTTCCGGAAGAGGTTTGGCCATATGGTCGCCTACAAGCCGCCGGAGATCACGTCGGTCCCGATCGGAAAGGCTGTCAGAAAGATCAAGCTCGTTGACCCCGACAGTGAGATGGTACGTGCTGCTGAATCCATCGGTGTCAGTTTTGGCAGATAAACAGTGCAGAAGGAGATGCTATGACAATATGGAAATGTAATGCATGTGGCAATGCCGTTAAAGCTGACACACCGCCTGATATCTGCCCGTCCTGCAAGGACCGGTGTGAATATGTCGATGTTACCTGCTACATTCCGGGCTGCGGCGGCCCGGCATCAGGCAACATCAATGCCGAGGTCTTCGAAGAGAGCAAAGACCCCGGCAAGGGCAAGTAATTGTGGATGCAGAGGCTGGAGTTGATGAGGGCTTTATGAAACGGGCGAGTAAACACAGAGGAGGTCCTGCCGCTTGGGGCTGATCGGAGCGATCTGGGGCATTACAGGGGTGGTACTCCTGCTTTCGAGTGCTGTATACCGGCTTTCGAGCGCGGCGCTCAACGCTTTTACCTCATTCTGGCAGTGGCAGCACTGGATTTTTCTATTCTTTGTCCTCTTTTTCATGGCCTATGCTGAAGGGTATCGCGCCTTCCAGCAGCGCTTCTCGCCCCGGGTGGCAGCGCGGGCAAAATATCTCATGAAGAATCCCTCCTTCTTCCGTGTCCTCTTCGCGCCGCTCTTCTGCATGGGCTTCTTTCATGCCACCAGGAAGAGAAAGATCACGTCGTTTTCTGTTACTGCCGGCATTATTCTCCTGGTTATTCTTGTCCGCGCGGTTTCGCAGCCCTGGCGGGGCATTATCGACCTTGGTGTTGTTGTCGGTCTGACCTGGGGGATCGTCTCGATACTGGTCTTCAGCATACAGGCATTTACTTCGGAGAGTTTTGCCTATGCACCCGAAGTTCCCGGAGAGGGTCAGGACTGAGCATCCCACCTTCCGGGTGCGACTGATTGTAAAGGGAATGGCGGTATGATAGAGTGATATCCATCAGAAAGCGATCACCGCTTATTCTTATTCCACCGCTGAAAGGAGCAGTTATGAAGAGTTTCAAACTGTTGGGCTTCTTCTTTGCAGGAGCCTTTTGCGTAGTTTCTTTTGCCGGTGCAGGTATTGCCGCAGAAAATACGGGCGAGATGCTATTCAATGAGCATTGTGCAGCCTGTCACCGTGATGGCGGGAATATCCTGAACCCGAAAAAGACCCTGAGCAGGCAGGACCGCGAAGCGAACCAAATCACGACAGCTGCTGATATCATCAGCAAGATGAGAAACCCCGGACCAGCACCGACACATCCCCAGAACTTGGCCGGCATGAAAATGTTCGATAAATACAAGATTTCCGATGACGAGGCGCAGAAGATCGCAGACTACATCCTGACAACGTTCAAGTAGTTTATTGCTGCTCAGGGATTGGACGGAGAATAAGGCTATACAAGAGAAGGAGGAGCCCGTGACCGCTGAACAGAACATTATCAGGATTTTCGAATATGCTTTGAACCAGGAAGAGACCGGGAAGAGTTTTTTTCAGGCTGCGCTGGCGCGCATGGGCTGGGGAGCGGCCGTAAGCGCCTTCAAGCGTGTGATCGAGGAGGAAGAGAAGCATATCCTTTTCATCAATAATATTCTGCGCAGCCTGAAACAGGGAGGAATTGGCCAGATAGCCCTTGAAAGAGAGATCGTCCTGCCCCGGACCAACTTCTTTAATGACCGTGCACAAGCAGGGTTTTCAGAGCAGGTGCTCCTTGAATCCATGGTCCCGGATGTTACGGTCTTCAGCATGGCCTGGCTGATCGAGAAAGATCTGAGCGAGTTCTATGAAAAGATGGCGGGCCAAACAGAAGGAAAGGCCAAAGAGGCGCTTTCGATGCTCGCCGGTTGGGAACGCGGCCACGAACGCTTCTTCCGGGAGTTCCGCGAGCAGTTGACCAAGGTCTATGACACTATGCCCTGGGGCGGATAAGCCATAAGGGGAGAACCTTTCCCCTGGCTGCAAATTCCGACGCTTCATTATCATGTCTTTCAGCCTCTCCAGCCGTAACAGAGCGATAAAAAAGGCAAATTCATCTGAAAAGTGCGACAAGATGTCCTTTCTGTAACACTCCTCCTTTAAACCTGATATAATAATTGCAGAGTAAAATTAGAATTAGAATGCGGGAGAAGCTACTTTGGACTTGCATGGATATACAGAACAAGTTGTCTCCTTCTTGCGAAACAATCCACTGATAGCCATGTTAGCAGCTGTCGTCTTCGTTTTCTTAATCTATAGAAGACCAAAGCTAATGTTTTCGTTTCTTATTCTAATACTTATTTTAGTCGGCACTTACTATGTGATCATGTCCATGTCGTTCTCAGCAAAAATTGAGAAACAGCGGTTAATCCATAAATCTGAAGAGAGTGCGACTATCGAGAGATAGTGACCGTCTCAATTAAGGCACTACCTTCTTTCATGTTCAATGCTCCATACATTCTTTCCTGGGCTTAACGACAGTTTCAATCTCCGGTAACTATATAGTTCATCTAAACCCGCAACAATTTCACTTCTTGTTAACTCAGCACGGTCATATGTAATAATTACCCGACTCATGGTTCGGCATCTAAATTTCTGATTCTGAACCAGCCGGGAGGTGGAGGACGGCCACGAAGGCTTCTCCTGAGAGTACCTCGAGAAATTGATCAAGATCTATGACACTATGCCTCACATAGAATGAGCTGTTATTCTTTATTACGGTGGACTGTGAACCAGTCGGACCACCTGTGGTATCACAGGTGGTCTTATCAGTTTCATGAATGTCATATTTATCCCCACTTAAATGTAAGATGTCCCGGAACTCTTACCCCTCCCGTTTTTCTATCGTCTCGGTTCTTCATCCCATCTTTCATGCTTTCCATGCGACTGACGGTCTGATCCTTTCCCCTGGTGTTGCTGCCCCCGAGGTTCGGAACGCTGCTGCTGGGGTTGATGATTTCTCTGCCGCTCCTGATCCCCCGACTGGCGCTGTTGCTGTTGATCATGCCTATCCCGTTGCCTCTGGGGTTGTCTTTCATGCTGTTGCCTCTGATAATCTGGTTGCTGCCGCTGATGTCTTTGGTACTCTTTTCTTTCCTGCCTATGCCGCTCTACCTCAGGCCTCTTCCGATATTCCTCCTGCCGTTGACGTCTTAATTCCTGCCTCTGGTACTGCGGTCGAGGTCGATAGCTCTGGACGCCCCAGGTTCTTTGCCTTTCCCAATATCGATTAGTTTTCCAGTTTCTCCAGTTGCTGTGAAGTCGCTGGTAGGGAACCCGTTCATAGTCCCAGCGGTGTCCGTGCCAGTGACGGTCTCTATAGTACCCTCTCCACCCCGGGTCTACGTCATAATAAAAGCTGGGAACATTCGCGTAATACGCCCAACCCCGGTCATAATAATTTGAACGATACCAACGACCTCCCCATGGACGCCACCACCAGCCATTCCAGAAAAAGATGTCCACATCGACGTCTGGAACAGCGTACACATCGTATGCATCAGGTACTACTATCACCTCCGGAGGTGCCGAGAAAACGACGGGTGGCGGAAGAGGAAATCCAATGCTTATATTTACCTCTGCCCTCACAGAAAGCGGGACAACAATTGCCAACGCGAGAAGGATCGAACCCAAGAGTAATTTCTTCATTTTGTTCCTCCTTATGAGACAGATCTACTCAATTACTGCAATTTTTTCATTATACTCCGCATAAGAGTTTCTGAAAAGCAATATTCCGTCTCTTTTCGTCTGCATTGGTGATTTTTCATAATTAATCATATTTTCAAGGGTGCAGATGTGTCAGGGAGCCTACGCTGAGAAAATGGTCTTGCCTATTTCGATCAGGATGTTACATAGCGATGAAGATCTCAGGTCCTTCCTGAACTCCTCGCCAGTTTCAATAATCGATAACTGTTGACTTCATGTCGAAGTCCGAAGGGGAGAAGGTTCAGGGAAGCCCAACTCGGTAAGGCCATTGAGGCTGGAGGATACTTCATTGCCCTCAGTCTTTTGTCAACTCCTCTAATGCCTTATGTTTTCCCTCGATCCCCTTGATAGCCCAAAAACAAGCTGCTATAAACCCTGGAGACACGAGTAACGCAAGTGCGAAAGCGACAGCCGAGAGTGAAGCTGTAGATTGATAGACAGCGGTCAGAATGGGTGCGGTAATAATGCCGCCTGTCCTGCCGAAGAACGTCGCCCATCCAATTGCCGCAGCCCTGGAACGAGTCGGGAAGATTTCAGATTTGATTACATATTCTGTAACCCAGCCCCATGTGTAGCAGTATTGCATCACGCAAAGGGAGACCAAGGCCGAAAGGGAGGACGCAACAAAGATTATGCCAAGGCAGGCTATCAGGTAGGAGCAATATGAAATGATACCGGTCAGCTTTCTGCCGACCGTATCGACCATAAATACCGAAGTCAGACCACCCAAAAATGCGAACATAAACGCCACCGTCATATAGAAGGGAACAACTTCTGGAGAGGTGTTCGTAATAGGGAAAAGGACTAATGAAGCAAAGGCTATTGAGCCGTAACCAAGTGCCACCTGCGAGAAATTGAGTGCCGCTCCCAAAACCATTCTTCCGAAGTATTTGCTGTATAATTCCTTTGTTTGTGGCCACACACTGAACGCTACAGGGTGAATGGTAATGGGCTGTGTTCGTGGCAGTTCCATCAGGTCCTTCTCTTCCATTATCTCCTTCTCAGCAGCCGTCACAATTCGATCTGCTTCCTGAATTCGCTGTCGATTAACCAACCATCGGGGGGATTCCGGGACATTCTTCCGAATATAAAGTGCGAACAAGGCAAGCACCACAGCGAATAAGAAACCAGCCCTCCAAGCAATTTCTAAAGGGAAAAGGCGTAACGTAAGCATCACGAGAAGAGCAGAACACATTGCGCCAACCGGCCACAAAGACATGATAAATGCATCAGATTTTCCCCGCACGTTCTTAGGTATGAACTCCACAACTGCAGAACTTATGGCTGCGTATTCACCCCCTATGCCAAGGGCTGCCAAAAATCTTAGGAAGATGAACACCCAGATATTATCAGAGAACGCACAGGCTGCCGTGAAGAGCCCGTACCAGAGAAGAGTCAGGAAAAAGACTCTTTTTCTGCCGAAGCGATCCGACAGATAACCAAAAACGACCGATCCTATCATGATGCCGATAAGCCAGACACTGACGGTGAGAGAACCTTGGAGGGGCGTGAAGTTCCATATCTTCTTCAAGATGCCGAGAACGCTCCCGATGATGTTTGCCTCAAGTGAGTCCAACAACCAGGCAAATCCCAAAGCAAATACGATTCTCACATGCCATTTCGACCATGGGAGCCGGTCAAGCCTGGGCTGAATGTCGCTCTTTATGTGGGAGGTCTTAAGCACTGTGACTCCGTGGGGTGAGCAATGCGGCACAGTGTAGGTTCAAAACGGTCATCGTCATAAGGTGTCCACTTCACTTTGGGGCATCTAGAAACAGAAGAGTGCCTTTCCCTATTTGGCGAAGGCGCTTTAATGCTGCGTTAACTCTAAGCTATCACGTTGCCATAGCTTTTTCAAGGTGTTCAGCAGGGTCTTTTTGTTTCATTCAGGATAGTATTATTATGTAGTACACTGATCCTATTTACGAGCATGGCGAAGCTTATTCTTCTTAGTGAACAAATCATTATTACTACACGTAATCGATAACAGTTACGGCTTCTGATACCTGAGGAATGGTAGGTGCCCGTGACAATATCGATATGCTTGTTTCGGGGCGAATGTTACAATGGACGAAAATGGGGTCTCTGAAGACAATCTTACTTCCTGTAAGTGAGACCTTGGCACGATGCCCGGATAGTGAGGAGTACGGATGGAATTCAGTGGCGTGAAAATAAAAACATTTATCACTTGCGTTCTCATTATATTCGGCTCGGCATACCAGTCTGCAAATGCTACTGAGTGT
>QKDO01000128.1 GCA_003252075.1 Nitrospirota bacterium | reverse complement strand
CGGGCACCAACAGAGGGGAATTATATGCGAGGCAGGAAATCTTTTATGACCGAGCAGCTGCATCAAACTGACGCCCTTCCGGAGCTCATGCGATAATCAATATCATGGTTGTGATGCAGGATGACATCCTTGCTGCGCTCATGGTTTGACAGCGATAGCTTGGCGTTGCGATTTTGATCACGTATCTTTAAGCGAAATTATGAGAGAAGTAAATCAATCCTACCAGCTCAATCTCCCCTCCGGATCCCAAAAGGGCTCATCATTTCTTTGCTCGACGGGAAGCATTGCGATTGAGTTACCCCAGCAAGCTCATGCTGCCCATTTTTTGTAGATAACGTATTACTGCCCCCAGCAGAAAGAGCAGCGACCGCATCCTTCGAGATTTTTCAAGATTGAAACGACGAGACCTGCTCGATATGTGAAAAAGACTACAGCCAAGAGAGCGCTTCCCTCAGAAAAGCAGGGAGACCAGGCAAGAGAGCCGGGTGCACCCATGCGTTAAGACCTTGTGCCACCTCTCCTGCGGGATAACGCGACGTCCGCAAGGATCTAAAATTATTGTATTCACGTCACATATAATTTGATATAATTCTTCTACATTATGACTCTACATGCGGTCTTGAAAGATAAATCACGGGGGTAACGGCTTCACGAAATGGATTACATCACTAAACGAAGGCGCCATCGGAGAGTCACCCTTGAACATATGAATGTCCAGGCAAGTACTATATTGCCGAGTGAATGTAAAATTCTTGACATGGGAATCCGGGGACTTCGTTTGGCTACTACACAACCTCTGAACATTGATGACGAATATTCGATCAAGTTCAACGTCGGTGGCCGGCGGATTGTCAATAAGGGGACTGTCCGATGGGCAAGGCTGGTTGGCAATCAAAAAGGCAATGACCAGGAGTCTGTTCCCCTTTATATGACAGGACTGGAATTCAAATCCATCTTAACGGATAAAGGACAGGAGATTATCCATGTTCTGGGTGAGTGTTCAGATAAGGATGAACGGCGACATAGCGGAAAGAGATTGCAGATAACTACCCCACGGAAGACCGTACTTAACGTTTTCCGGGAATACCCGATGAAGCAGATAAGCAGCGGAGGAATGCTCGTTGAAACGGATCAGGAGCTTCCCGCAGACAAACGATTGTTCTGGGCGTTTAACTCTCCCGATGACGGCAACATCATTCGGTGTCAGGGGAGGGTCGCATCATGCCTGGTGAGTTACATGAATAACAGAAAACGTTATAATATCGGCATTGAATTTGTTGAAGTGCAAAAAGAAGACCGGAGAAGGCTCACAAGATTTGTCATGAAGGCAATGTTCCAAGAATTAAGGACATCATTGCTGAACTGAAGGTTTTTTCACCTCGTTCTCGGCGATTCGTACGCTCTGACCTATTTATATTAATACCGGTGTAGTCCTTACAAGCAATCAGGCCTGTTCGCTCTGACAGGCTGGAATCATTCCTGCTGCATTGTCAGCAAGCCGGACCTTCCCTGCAAATCTGCAACTACATTCGCGGGAAGGTCAAGGCAAGCTGAATTATCGCATGGCATAGTATTTTTCACTTCCTAATGCCTATTTACCCTTGTCTTTCAGTTCCTTCTTAATGCAGCTCTCCATTACCTGGTAACTGCCTCCCGCATCCTGAGCAACCTTCCTGCATTTCTGCTCCGTCTCCGAAGGGATCTGCATTGAACTTATATTCTTTTTTGCCTGATACTCCTCAATGAGACAATTTTCTTCGATCTGATAATCGCCTCCTTTTGCCTTGGACAGGTTACGACAGTATGTCCGGCTGTCAAAGGCATTGTCTCCGGCGCTCGGCGCACTTACCTGGCTGGAAGTGGCACATGCCGGAGTGGCAAGAACGCATACTGCGATAGCCAACATCACCTGTTTCACGTTTTAATCCTCCTTTTATTGGTAATCTGTAGCCTATGGCACTGCACGTGTCTTTACTATACGCAATTTTCCGGAAATTTATATACAAAAAAACAGCGTGCAATAACCAGACCGGCCGTCACGAAGGGTGTGACAGGCGCAGGGAGAATACCTCTTCGCAAGCACAGCAATGCACGCTGGACAGTACCCATCTCCTGAACATGCACCCCGTATCCGCACCTGATCGTCACACCCCGGTCAACTGCAGAACATGCATATATTGCAGGATCGCGACTTGTCACAACAGCAGGGGGAGTGATCCCTCAGAAGAGCCTTATCTGCAAAGAAAAACCGAGCGTCTTCCCCTGCATCTTCCCAGGAAATTGCCGCTGAGGCCTGTTATCCCAAATCCCCTGCACCTTTCCATGCCCGAACTATCCCTATGACCTCATGATCAGATCGGGATCCACAGTTGCAGCCCTCCAGGAGGGGACGATGGTAGCAACAGTATAAGGGACCACTGTCAGGAAAAAAAGCGTCGCTATCTGATAGGGGTTTATAAAAGGTGTAAGCCTGAAAGACGGGTACAGTATTGACCATCCTTTCAGCACCTGCGCGAAAAGCGGGGCAGATGCAGAAAAGATATGAACATAGGCGAGGACCACACCAGACAAAAAAGAGGTAAGCGATATGACCGTACCTTCCCAGAATTTCATATTGATGACATCCGCTGTTTCCCATCCGATCGCCTTCAAGATGCCGATCTCCATTCGCTCTTCTGCACTCAATCCGGATGCCTTATCCCAGGAGAAGATAATAAACGCCAGTACAGAGATAAAAATGACAAGCGCTACCATGCCTGACCGCCAGTCAAAGACCGCGTCATAGGTCCTCAATATCTCATCCTTCAGGATAGGGCGAGAATCAGGAAGCAGATTAACAATCTTTCCAGCCACAGTCTTAAATTCCTTCGGATTTTTCACCCGCACCACCACGTCCGTAGCATGCTCTTTTGCCATGCCGGTGAGGTATCTGAAATCCTCCTCTGACAAAAGAATAAGGTCAGACGAAACGAGCTCCGATTCCGAGGAAAGAATATTCGCGACTTGCAGCGTCAGCAGATCTCCTGAAAATGTTCTGAAGGTCATCATATCTCCCTGAAAGACCTTGAGAGTTCGCGAGATCCCGCTGCCGATCATGATATCCCCCGAGGGAAGGGGATTGCTTTCACTGACCATAAGCGTAAAATTTGCGCGGGATTGAGGGTCGTAATAATATCCCCAGAGACGCGGTGTGGCTGCGCTCACACCTCTGATTCTTCTTATCTCCTCAGCGTATCTGGCCGGGATAAGGTCGTGCCGTCCAGCCACATTTCTCTGGACAACGATATCCGGTGTGCTCTGAAGAATGATCTTCGCCTCCTGTTTCAGGGCATGGGTAAAGAACATGACCGAAGAGAGCAGAAAAACAATAACCATGTAGACGAAAAACAGGGCTGTGTTCTTCCCCTTGCGCCTCAAAAGCGAGGAGAGGGTAAAATCAATGATATTCTTCTGCTTATTGATCCAGCGTGTCATAACAGGTATTCCTGCCTATATTCCCGGGGATTTTCATAAAGGAGCCGGAGGGAAAATGTTCCATGGCCATGGGATGGTCCTGAAATGGCGTCTGCAGGTCCGCCTGGGAAGGGTGCCTCGTATAGCGCGCTTCCGTAAAAAGACAGAGGTCAGTGAGTTCCAGTTCTTTTACGACCCGTGCCATCTCGTTAAGCCGGAGGGCAGCATGCGCTCGCTGATAGTGGGCATAAAAAAAAATGCTGGCCAGAAGCAGGAAAAGGAAGCCCAGGCAGGATAGGTAAACCTCAGATCTTCTCATGTACCCTTCGCTCCAGCCGGCTCTTTGCTGTTCCATGTCCTGCCGGTCACTGAAGGGCCTTCAGTACTTCGGGAGTAATATCCCGGAAGGTCACAATCCTGTTCCCTTTGTGATCTTTCAGAAATTCGGCAGCATCAGCTTCAACGGAAAAGGGAATAAGCTCCCTGCCCATGGGTCCATATACATCGCTCCCGATTACATAATATGCCTTTATCGCATCGATAGGCTCAAGGGCATAGTAGTCAGACACCTGCAGGGAGAGGATATCCGATATTTTTTCCGTCGGATTGTATTTCCGGAGGTTATGATAGTATTTGAAGAGGTCCTTTGGTCCGTCAAAAAATGCAACGGAGCCGTCCCTGAAGGTAATACTGGCGACCCAGTCAGGATACTTTGCCACAAACATGCCACAGACCGTGCATTTGTCCCGGGGGGAAGGTTTCAGGGCCTTCTTTCCTCCACCGGCAGACGCAAACGAAGAGATGAGAAAGAAAAGGACGATGATCACCATTGCCAAGGTGCCGCGCACAGCGAAAGGCTGTCGAGGCTGCTTTGCTTTCCCGGTTTCCTTCTTTACTGCATTGTCATCAGACATAATCATCACCGAACAAATTAATTCAGAGTATCTTCAGGATCAGTTTCTTCAGGGTCTTTTCTGATGCCTCTCCAAGAATCTTGTACTTTATCCGACCTGCCCTGTCAAGAAAGAACGTCCGGGGCAACCCGAGCACACCATAGTTTCTGGCAGCAATGCTTTCAGGATCAAGCACAACAGGATAGCTGATGCCCATCTTCGAGACTAAAGCGCTAACCGTGTCTTTCTGCTGACCCACATTTACGGCAACAACAATAAGCCCCTTGCTTTTATATTCAGCGGAGAGGGATTCCAAGGCAGGCATCTCACGGGCACAGGAGCTGCACCCCGCGGTCCAAAAATGGATGATCAGAACCTTACCCCTGAAGCTGTCCGGTATGGTCGTCTTCATGCCTGCGAGGTCATTCAAGGCAACCCGGGGGGCCGGATCGCCAATCATGAGCGCCGGCTCAGACAGGGCAGGCTTCGGATGTGCCAGAATAATGGTTAAAACCAGAGCAATCACAAACAACAACTGCAGTTGAATAAATGCTCTCTTATGACAGATCTTTTCATCTGCGCTGGTCATATCATTCCTTGTTCTAGCCCCGGGCAAAATCAGGCAGCTTTCAACCATCACGAGACAGGGCAATGGCACGCTGACAGGGCTTTTCCCATTATTTTGCGCTTCCCTGGAACCTCATGGCTCACCTTGTCAGAGTATATTCATTGCGCACGCAGGAGTCAATCTGAAGGCTTTCTCCCTGAAACATGTATATGCCTGTCACGCTGCTGTCATGCGAGCCACGCTGTTCATACCTTATTACGAACCCCGTGGAAACAGAATCGCCATGAAAGCGATCATTTCCTTCAGAAACCCTGATGCAAGAAACATGCGAATGCGTACCCACCTATTGCGGATCACCTGCTCATGATCAGACGCCTACTTTGCTTTTTCAAGCCCCGCTTTACATACATACCGTCTGTCCACTGATAGGCCACTTTTCACGATGGACAGGTCCTGGGTGTCCCTTTTGCATACGCAAGCTGCCCTCTCGCCTTCAGCCGGTCGGTTGATGAGACAGGCAGCGAGGCTCCATCCCCAAGCGGCCCCTCAGTGCAAGTTCGAAGTCCCCCTTGGCACGCACGTGCAGGTTCAATTCCGGCAGCTTTGCTCCCCGTTCTATCGCTCTGCGCTTGAATAATGCTAGAACTTTGCGTTCAAACTCTTCCGCGCATCGCAGCCGTGGTCGTTGGATCGTCATCGTTCCATTCACCAAGGCTATTCCCTTGGCTTGCCAGAGCTTTTTCTATTACGCCTTAACTTATCAATACCGACAATTCTCACTTATTTCCCCCTCCTTCACAACAACCTTATCCTACCCCCGACAATGTCCTGAAAGAAGTCATTCGCGTTCATCTGCACAAGCTCTTTCTCTGCCTCACAGGATGCTCGTGACTGACTCAATGACCCGAAGATACTCTTTTTCATGATGCTCCCTTCCCATATTGCCTGGTCCCCTCGTAAATAGATACACCTGTAGCCATAGTACACACTTTGTTGTGCTCCAGGGTAATTGACGCTTGGGGTAACAGCTGGTAAAAAGTGTCACGAGGCCTGTCTTGGGCTTAGGGTTAGGTCGAACGCGATATGGGCAAACGCCTAATGTGCAGAATTTGGTGAGCAGGCACCAGAGACAGAAGGTGAAGCCAAGGCTTTCGCCAGATCAAACAGCAAAAAAAGTGAGTCTCGACAAAGCCTTTTCAAAGTCTCTGGCATGGATCGTCCCTGATAAGCCCATTTCTTGTGATGAACGACTTTGAACGTTCTGCGAACTCTTGCGCTATATTTTCACGTTGCCTGGTCCTGAGAGAGAGTAAATACTTAATTTGCGATTTTATTATTGAGGCATATAATTTGCTTATATTCTTAATGTAGCTGGTAGTTGATAAATTGTTATAATGACAACCAGCGACGAAAAGGCTCTGGCATCTCCGACAGAGAGCCAATGTTGGTCCCTTCCCTGTAGGGGGTCCATCAGATTGGACCTGAAGCAGCGGCGGAGAGACTGTTGAGAGGTATTGCAGATGCAGAAAAAGCCGATCATTCTGATTGCCGACAGTGAAAACCTGCGGATCTATAGAGGCATTTTTCCCGCGGAAGAACTTCTTGAGGAATGCCATGACCTCGACGTGCTCGACAAGATCGGTGATGGCGATGTTGATATGGTCATTCTCGACTCCGGCTTCAGCCCGGAAACTGGCCTGCGTTTCCTGAAAGCACTAAAGACCCGCAAGCCGCACACCCCCGTGATATTCCTCACCGATGTGAGCTCTGAGAGTATTGTCATACGGGCCTTTCGGACTGGTGCAGTAGAGTACTTCAGGAAACCGGTAAGCCTCTCCGCGCTGAAAGAGACTGCAATGAGTCTGCTGTCATTAAAACGTACCGAGCGGGACAGGAGGAAGAGGGCTCACCGCCCGGCCCGGGATGAATACGATCCCTCGCTTACTTCAGTAATGCCCTCAGGCATCTTCCATGTTATCTGCCACATCGATGATAATCTGAAATCCTCCCTTTCTCTTGAAGAACTTGCAGGTAAGGCAAATCTCAGCAAATTTCATTTCTGCAGGACTTTCAAGAAGTATACCGGCCTGACCCCAAAAAAGTTCATATCTCTGAGAAGGGTCGAAAGGGCAAAGATATTGTTGAAACAAAATGAAGATATGAATGTCTCTATGGTCGCCTATGAGGTTGGGTTCTGCGATGTGAACTCCTTTATCAAGACCTTCAGGATAATAACGGGGTCTACTCCCTACTCATATAAGAAATCCCTAAAGGAACCTGTTGCCCCCGGGCAGATGGCAAATAACAGCAGTCCTTGAGCAATTTTTACTGATTATTTCACCATTTTTAAGGTGAAATCACCATCTCAAACTATGACTATGTGGATAAATAACAATAAATTATTTCATATTGGGCGTATCTTCAGCGAAAATCCTCAGGCCCAACATACAAAGCAATTTTTAATTATAATTGAGCAAAAGCAGATGTTGAATTACCCTTCTCCCTGGGGGAAAATATTTCATAGAAATATGTACGTCCACTATGGGGGCTTTCTGAGAGTAGGGAAGGTATCTTTATAATTCTTAATGACCAAGGGCATCGGCCCCAATGAAAAGGAGGTGTTGGAGATAATTTATTAGGTAGAAATTTTATTAATCATCAGGTAAGATGCTGTAAGATGCAAAAAATAAGCAAAAAAACACGGGAAGAAAAGAAAGGAGGGAAATCACATGATAACAAGACGTGATTTTCTCAAGTATTCAGCAATTACCGGCGCAGCAGTGGCATTGCCGCTGAAGTTCGGCGTCGGCACGGCCCAGGCTTACAACATCAGCCCGGCCATCGCAAAGTTCACCGACCCAATGAGAATCTTCGGTGTGAACATCCCGCTGGCAACACCGGTGGCCGGCAAGTATAGCGGCGTCGATTATTATGAGGTTACCGGCGGCGTCTACAGGGACAACCTCGGGACGAACATGGCAGCGGCCTTCCCGAACTACGTGGCCCAAGGGGGAACCCGCTTGTACGGCTATGCAGACACTGCCACGCTGAATCATGTGCACCTCGGCGGCGCCATCGCGGTAGCCAAGGGGACACCGGTAAGGCTCCAGTTCACGAACCAATTGCCGGCAACTCACATTATCCCCTTTGATGCGACCATTCCGCAGGGGCAGGCAGCGGTAAACCAAGACCACATGGCAGTCCACCTCCACGGCGGTCTCGTGCCCTGGACAAGTGACGGAGGCCCCTTCCACTGGTTCAAGCCCGGAGCTCCGGCAACCCGGGTAAACGGTCCTTCCATTGTTAAGTGGCTTCCTGACAATCTCGGCAACCTCACGGACGACACCTATTACCCCAACAACCAGAGCGCGCGGCTCATGTGGTACCATGACCACGCCGTCGGCATCACCAGGACCAATGCCTACGCAGGTCTTGCCACAGCATATATCATTGCCGAGGCAGGAGAACCCGGTCCAGCAGTGCAGTACCTCGTGGTACAGGACAAGGTCTTCTACGACGGCGTCGATCCGGTATACGCAACCTTGACCGGTGCTCTGCCTGGCGACCTCTGGTATCCTTACATCTACGACCCGAAGATCTGGAAGCTCCAGGGTGCCAAAAAGAAGACCCCTGTCCCGTCTGCGGTAGCCGAGATGTTCGGCGACAACATGCTGGTCAACGGCACCCCCTTCCCGACCTACACGATCAATGACACAGGCGGCTCTCGCTTCCGCCTCCTGAACGCCTGCAACGCCAGGTTCCTTGACATGAAGTTCGTCCTTGCTGATGCGACGGGAGCAGAACCCCTCGGCGGCTACCTAGCGCCGACCATGGCCGATGTAGACGTATACGTCTTAGGCACCGAGGGCGGATACCTCAGCGCACCTGTCAAGGTAATCGCCAACGGTCTGCCCAATGCTCCCTTCACCGTTCTCAACCCACCGATGCTCATTGGTCCGGCTGAGCGGTTCGACTTCGTCGTCGACTTTTCAAGGGTAGTGGGCCAGAAGGTCCTCATGTACAGCGATGCCCAGGCACCGTACCCGATCGGCAACCCGATCTTTGACTTCTTCCCGGGCAATGTTCTGAACCCTGCGATAGTCACGCCGGGATTCGGTCCAAACACGAGGACGCTCATGCAGTTCGTGGTGAATTCGGCACTTGCCTATACGCCACCTGCCACGCTTCCTGCACCGGCCTTCCTTCCGACTGCACCGGACGCACTCAACGGCGGGCTTACTCTCAATCCCGCTCCCGCAGCCGGCGCGATCTACAATGTAGGCGGCGTGAACTACTCCTTTGCCAAGGTCTGGAACCTCACGCTTAACGAGAACTTCGACGCCTTCGGCCGCCTGCAGCAGCTGATTGGCACGACGGTCCCGATCGCACAGAACCTCGGCTTTGGCAGAGCCTATATAGCAGACGCCCCGACCGAGATCATCGGCTACAACACCGTGGAGATTTGGAACATCTACAACCTGACTGCTGATACGCACCCCATGCACGTCCACCTCTTCAACGCCATGATCCTGAGCAGGAGGCTCTTCAAGGTCCAGAACTTCAACGGGATTCCGTCATACGCCGCCTTGGGTCTCGGACCGACGCCGAACGAGACAGGCTGGAAAGAGACCTTCAAGATGATGCCGGGCGAGGAGACCAAGATCGCTATCCTGGTCGAGGACCCGCTCCCGGGAAGAGCTGTGACCGTCACAGATGCTGCCGGTGTTGTAGCCGGCACGGGAATTGTCCCGAGAAGCCCGCGGCTGCTGGCATCATACGCAGTCACCGGCGACGAGTATGTCTGGCACTGCCATATCCTCGAGCACGAGGAGCACGACATGATGAGGCCTCTGGTCGCCGTCTAGTAGAAACCTTTAGCGCAGGCCTTCTCAAGAAGCCCTGCTGTCTCTCATCTTCTCAGAAAGGGCCCCGCACAGTGCGGGGCTTTTTTTGAGAGGGCGGGTCAGCAAGGTGTGGTAAAATACATGAAATTCTCTTCATTGGCTCAGAAGGCCATGAAAATGAACGGATTTGTCATTCCGGATTGTCCGGAATCGTGTATCTTTTTGCTAGAGATTCCCGTCGCACTTCGACTTCGGGAACAGCAGTTCAGTGCTTGGCTTATAACTTTATGAATAAGATAATTATCATCATCTCGCTTGTCTTGGCAATGGTGTTCGCCTTTGCCGCAGGCAGCTGGTTTGGCAAGCAGGGCAGAAGCGATAGGGGCAACAGGGAGGTCCTCTACTACGTGGACCCCATGAACCCCGGCTTCCGGTCGGACCAGCCGGGCATCGCCCCCTGCGGCATGGCGCTGGAGCCGGTCTATGCCGACGGAGGTCAGAGACCCCAGGGATCGGCATCTCCCGTCGATGCCGGAGCAGTGAGAATGACCACGGAGCGGCAGCAGGAGATCGGCGTCCGTGTGTCCCCGGTCGAGAAGAAGGCCGTGACCCACACGCTCAGACTCGTGGGAAGGGTCGCCCCTGACGAGAACCTCACCTATAGGGTGACCGCCTCGTCGGAGATGTGGATCAGGAAGGTCTATCCGCCCACCACCGGGAGTGTCGTCAAGAAGGATGAGCCGCTCTTCGCCTTCTACACCACGAATTTTCTTACTGCAGCGCAATCATATCAGTTTGCGCTCGATACCCTGGACCGGGCGGAAAAGACCCATGTGGAGGGGTCTGCGCAGATGGCAGTGATCAACGTTCAGATACGCCAGGCAATAGAGGCGCTCCAGAACCTTGGGGTATCGGACACTCAGATCGCACACATGGAGCAGACCCGCAAGGTCGACTCCTATGTTGATGTCCGTTCGCCTGCCAAGGGGTTCATCATCACGCGGAACGCAACTTTGAACCAGTGGATAGCCCCGGGCACAGAACTTTACGTAATCGCCGACCTGAGCCGTGTCTGGATCCTTGCAGAGATATTCGAGAACGAGGGACAGTTCGTCAGGCCCGGCATGCGGGTGAAGGTCACCCACCCCCAGATGAACAGGACCTTTGATGCCAAGGTGAGCGACATCCTCCCCCAGTTCGATCCCCAGACGCGCACCATGAAGGTGCGCCTCGATGCAGCCAACCCCGGCTACGTGCTCAGGCCTGACATGTTCGTTGATGTGGAGATACCCTTGCAGCTTCCGCCGGCGATAACCGTGCCAGCTGATGCGCTGATAGATTCGGGCCTCAAGAAGGTTGTCTACGTTGTCAAGGGGGATGGATACTTCGAGCCGCGCCGTGTAGAGACGGGCTGGCGTTTCGGCAGAAATGTGGAGATCACCGGCGGTCTCATGCCGGGCGAGAAGATCGTTGTCTCGGGCACCTTCCTCATCGACTCCGAGAGTCGCATGCGGGTGGCGGCGCAGGGTATCAGGAGCGAGGGCGTGCAAGACCCTGTCTGCCGCATGTTCGTGGATGAGATGAAGGCCGACACCTTGGGAATGAAAAGCGACTACAATGGTCGGACCTATTTCTTCTGCTCCGAGAAGTGCAGGAATGAGTTTGGAAAGGACCCGAAGAAGTACGCCGACAAGAAGGCGCCTGATACGGCTGAGTCAGACAGACATGATATGCACGGTTCGAAAGAGTCAGGGATGAGCAAATCCATGGAACACAGCGGCCATAAAAGCGATCACAGCAACCACGGCAAGGAAATGAAGGGCAATGATCAGGACATGTCCCCGAAGGCCATGCCCGTCACGCCTTCTCAGGACCTGAAAAAATCTTGGATGGAGATGGAAGGGGATGGACAGCATCCCGTACCTTTCCCGCAGCAGGCGCCCGTCAAGGAATGATTAACCGCATCATCGACTTCTCGGTACGGAACAAACCAGTCGTCTTTTTGCTCGTCACTGTGGCCTGCATCTGGGGATGGTGGTCCATGAAGCACGTTTCCCTCGATGCGATCCCCGATCTGAGCGAGACCCAGGTCATCGTCTATTCGCGCTGGGACCGCAGCCCTGACATCATCGAGGACCAGGTGACCTATCCGATCGTGACCGCCATGCTCGGGGCGCCCAAGGTAAAGGCAGTGCGCGGCTTCTCCGACTTCGGCTATTCCTTTGTCTACGTCATCTTCGAAGATAACACGGACATCTACTGGGCGAGGTCCAGGACCCTAGAGTACCTCTCCGGCGTCCTGCCCCGGCTTCCGCAGGGCGTGCAGACCGAGATAGGGCCTGACGCCACAGGGCTCGGCTGGATCTTCCAATATGTCCTCCTCGACACGACGGGCAAACACAGCCTCGCTGATCTCCGCTCCTACCAGGACTGGTACCTCAGGTATTATCTGAAGTCCGTGCCGGGCGTTGCCGAGGTCGCCTCTCTCGGCGGCTTTGTCAAACAGTACCAGGTGAATGTGGACCCGAACAGGCTGCAGGCCTACGGCATCCCCATCAACCGTGTCGTCGAGGCGGTCCAGGCCGGCAATGTAGAAGTGGGCGGCCGCCTCATAGAGTTTGGCGGCACCGAGTACATGGTCCGCGGCCGGGGCTATGCACGATCCATCACGGACTTCGAGAATATCGTTCTCGATGCGAGCGAGACCGGCACGCCCATCTGCATCAAAGACATCGGCGAAGTCACCCATGGCCCTGACTACCGGCGCGGCGTGGCTGACCTTGACGGAGAGGGTGAAGTCGTCTCAGGCATCGTGGTCATGCGCCACGGGCAGAATGCCCTGGACGTGATTGATCGCGTAAAAGCAAAGATACGACAGATTGAGCCCGGCCTCCCCGAGGGCGTCAAGATCCTGCCAGTCTACGACCGGTCTGATCTCATCAGGAGGGCCATCGATACTTTGAGAGGGACTCTCATTGAGGTAATCATCACCGTCTCCCTGGTCATCTTTCTCTTCCTCTGGCACGTACCGAGCGCGATGATACCGGTCATCACGATCCCCATAGCAGTGCTCATCTCCTTTGTGCCCTTCAGGGCCATGGGCATCACGGCAAACATCATGTCCCTCGGGGGCATTGCTATTGCCGTAGGCGCGCTCGTGGATGCAGCCATCGTTGTGGTCGAACAGACGCACAAACGCCTCGAGGAGTGGAAACAGACAGGTGAGCAGGGCGACTACCGGGTAGTCATCGTCGACGCGATCAAGCAGGTTGCGGGTCCAAGCTTCTTCGCCCTCCTCGTCATCGGAGTATCCTTCCTGCCGGTGCTCACCCTTGAGGCTGAAGAGGGACGGCTCTTCAAGCCGCTCGCCTACACAAAGACCCTCGCCATGGTCGTGGCTGCCTTTCTGACCATCACCCTCGACCCTGCATTGCGGCTGCTCATCACCAATCTGAAAAATTTCAATTTCAGACCCCTCTGGCTCTGCAGGGCTACGAATGCAGTCCTTGTGGGCACCATCCACCCGGAAGACAAGCACCCGGTGAGCCGCTTCCTGATTCGGCTCTATGACCCGGCAGCGAGGTGGGCACTTAGACGCAAATGGCTGGTAATCGGTATTGCCCTCATCCTCATCGCCGTGACCATCCCCATCTTTCTCAAGCTCGGCTCTGAGTTCATGCCTCCCCTGGACGAAGAGGCGCTCTTCTATATGCCGACGACCATGCCCGGCATATCCATCACCGAGGCCCAGAAGCTGCTTCAGTACACCGACCAGATCATTAAACAGTTCCCCGAAGTGGACCGCGTGCTCGGCAAGGCGGGACGTGCAGAGACCTCAACAGACCCTGCCCCGCTCTCGATGCTCGAGACGGTGATCATGCTCAAGCCGAAGTCGGAATGGAGAGAGGTCGACACCTGGTATTCCTCCTGGGCCCCGCGATGGATGAAATCACTCCTCAGGCGCATAACGCCTGATCACATTTCGCGGGAGGAGCTCATCGCACAGTTGAACCAGGCGCTCCAGATCGGCGGGCTCTCGAATGCCTGGACCATGCCGATCAAGGCCCGCATCGACATGCTCACCACCGGCATCAGAACCCCGGTCGGTATCAAGATCTCGGGAGCAGACCTGAAGGTCATCGAAGATATCGGTGCAAAGATCGAGGCACAGCTCTCATCAATAAAAGGGACCCGGAGCGTCTTTGCCGAGCGTACCGGAGGGGGGTACTTCATCGACGTCACGTGGGACAGGAAGGAGCTTGCGCGGTACGGCCTGAGCATCGGGGAGGTCCAGGCCGTGGTACAGAACGCCATCGGCGGAGAGACGGTGACCACCACCATTGAGGGCCGCGAGCGGTATCCGGTCAATGTCCGGTACCTCGCTGACTTCAGGACTGATTTCGGCTCTCTCAACAGGGTCCTCGTCCCGGCCTCTGAAGGGAAGCGGCAGATCCCCCTGAGCGAGCTTGCAACGGTAAGCGCCGTGGGCGGCGCCGCCATGATCCGAGACGAGGACGGGCTGCTCACCGGCTACGTCTACGTCGACGTCGCTGACAGGGACCCGGGAAGCTATGTTGCGGAAGCATCGGAGATGTTACGCGATGTCCTTGAACTCCCGGTCGGTTATGCCCTGACCTGGACAGGACAGTATGAAGCCATGCAGAGAGTCAAAGAGCGCCTGAAAGTGGTCGTTCCCTTGACCGGCTTCCTCATCTTCCTGCTCCTGTACATGAACACGAAATCCCTGACGAAAACGATGATCGTTGCCCTCGCCGTGCCCTTTTCCGCGATCGGCGCGGTCTGGCTTCTCTATCTGCTCGGCTACAACATGAGCATCGCTGTCTGGGTAGGGTTGATCGCCCTCCTCGGCGTCGACGCTGAGACAGGCGTATTCATGCTCCTGTACCTGGACCTTGCCTACGAGCAGGCAAAGCGCGAAGGCCGCCTCGGAAGCCTTGGGGATCTCCGGGAGGCGATCCTGAACGGCGCAGTGAAGCGGCTCAGACCGAAGTTCATGACCGTCTCGGTCATGGCCCTCGGACTCATCCCGATCATGTGGTCTACCGGCACCGGCGCTGATGTCATGAAGCGCATTGCTGCCCCGATGATCGGCGGCATCTTCACCTCATTCCTGCTGGAACTGCTCGTTTATCCCGTAATCTACGAGATATGGAAATGGAACTTCGAGGTCAGGAAGAAGATCGCGCGGAGCGAACGGATAGTTTAACGTCCGGATGCATGATGAAGGTGGTATATTACAATTCCGAGCCATAAGACTGTAGAAATACATCAGAGACCACGCTGAAGGAGGATATCACCATGTATGAACTGACGACTCTCTTGACCCGACTCTACGAAGGGTTGGAGCTGAAGGAGGTAGTGCCGGAACTCAATCCCTCTGAGGGCGAAGAATACTGGACCTTGGACTGCCCCCACTGCGGAGCCCATGACGCACGTGCATACAAGAGCAACATCGGATTTATCGCGTGCCAGCGGCAGAGTGACTGCGGCAGGCCCATGTCCCTCTATCTCTACATGAGAGACAAGAGGGGTCTCGCCACTGAGGATGCCTTGAAGACCCTCGCCGATGCCGGTATCCACCTTCTCGAACTTGACTCCGCTGCGCTGAAACTCTATAGAGAAGAAGAGCGAAGGATGAAGCTCCTGGAAGAGGTTGAAGACTTTTTCGCTGCTGAACTCCGGGGAGAGGAAGGAGCTTCGCTCAGGGAGCACCTGAAGGAGAAAAGGAAACTCACAGAGGATGAGATCATGAGCATGCGGCTGGGCATGCGCAGCACCCGGGAAAGGCTCTGGGAGCACCTGCAGCAGCGCGGCTTCTCTTCAGAGACTGACGAAAAGAGCCTGTTCGACCTGGAGCAGTACGGCAGGTCCCATCTGCTCACGCTGCCTTACAGGGACCCCATCGGAAACATGAAGGGTTTCGCACTGATGACCCACGACCCTGCTCATCTTGAAGGGAGGAAATACCTCTGGACGGCCGCGAGAGATACCTTCTTCAATCTGCATGTGGCAAAGGGAAAACTCAGCGCTATCGTTGTTGCAGATCCGTTGACTGCGCTCATCGCGTCCGTAAGGGGATTCAGGGAGATCGTGGCGACTGGTAAGGGCGGTCCATCGCGGTCGCAGATTGAAAGCGCGATACCCAATGCAGTGTTGGACTTCGTGCTCTGTCTTGATGGAGACAAAAGAAACAGCAATGACATATCCCGGGAAATTGACCGCATGAGGAGTGAGCAGATCGGGCTGCCCTACGTGATGGAACTGCCCGATGGATACCGGAACCTTGGAGAGTTCCTGAAAGACCATGACATCAGTGAGGTCAACGCCCTGTACCTGAAGGCGTTCAGGGAGAACCATGGCGTTGCGTGGAAGATTAAAATGATCCTCGGGAAATATCCCCCGGATCAATACGGGAAAGGAGGGCAGCTTCTCTCCCTGGAGGAGATCAAGTCATTCCAGAGCAGACTGACAGACCCCCTGGACAGGGAACTGGTACTAAATATCATGCGTCAGGTGGCGGGCGAGAAGAGTTCTGTCCTTGAAGAAAGCATGGCATCATACTACGAGTTGCGGCATCGCGGGCAGCTGCACCAGAAGTTGCAGGAAATTTCCCGGGTCATCCGGAGAGGAAGGAGCGGGAATCCGGAGGAAGTATTAAAAACAGTGTCAAGGCTAGCAAGAGATTTGTCCATGAGACACGAACGGGTGAAGCCGATATTCTTTCCGCAAACCTTTAAGGAATACCTTGAGGAGACGCTCAGTGAGGAGCAGAACAGGCTTCCGGAGGAACCCTTCGTCGGCTTTCCCCTCAAGAAGTTTTCAAAAGTGGCCAAGGCGATCAACGGCGTGCAGCCGGGACTATACATGATTGCCGGAGACATGGGTGCGGGAAAGACCGCCCTCATGACAAATCTCCTTCTTGACCTCCTTCAAAGCGACCCGGTGACGAGAACGATATGCGGCACGTTCGACAGTAATAAGGCGGCTCTGCGAAGACGTCTTATGAGCATCCTGTCAGATATCTCCCTTGACGAAATCCAGAAGGCCACGGCTTCGTCCGTGATGTATGCAAAGAAGAAGAAATCCCACAACCAGCTCATGAAGTACGCCATGCAGGAGAAGCTTCTGGTGAAGGACTTCTCTGACATCAACGATCTGGACGATCTGGAACAGGAGATCCGTCAGAGGGCGAGTGATGACTTGGTCGTCTTCCTGGATGGCCTCCAGGTTCTACCTGACGGAAATGCTGCTGAGAAGCAAACGGACAAGGCCGTGCGAATGAGGAGACTGTCAGACATATACCGCATCGCCATATTCTGCACTGTTGACTTGACAAAGCGAGCTGGGGGTCCGGGAGAGGCATCACCTGGCGACTTCGCTGCAATGGGAGCCTTCGCACAGACTGCCGATGTGATCATGACACTGCAGAAGGAAGCAAAGAAGAAGAGAGATCGTGAAACAACTGAGCCGGTGCTGCTCACCCTTCAGTTCGACAAGAACAGTCTTTCCGGTTTCATAGGCAGCGTGCAGCTTGAACTCACAAAAGCAACGGGGTTAATAACAGAGAGGTGATGTCTGCCAGGGTGGCCCCTTAACGCTCACGAGGGAAACGTGCTTCTTAGCTGAAGAGCGCCATCCTTGCGCCGCCTGTCATCAGGAACGTATTGGCATCGGTATATGTGCTGAAAGCTGTCACCCGCTGTTAACGGCAGCGGGACGTCATGCTTTTGCAAAAATTTACTTTTCTCACCAGTGCTGCGTTCACAGACGGAAAGTAAGGAAGCCTTGCGTTTCGCTTTAGTCGAGAGAGATGGGATGGTCTTCCTTTATCGAATTCTCAAGTGCCTCGATGCGGTCTCT
>QKDO01000122.1 GCA_003252075.1 Nitrospirota bacterium | reverse complement strand
GCCATGACGGTTATACTGAGTGCTTGCGTTGACGCTATGCAATCCCGTTGGATTTCTGCGTCATGATATATCTACCTTTTCCCCCTTTAGGTGCTATGTTCTATCTCAATATTCTCTGAAAATGCGACTTCTCTCTTTTTTTGGTCTAATAGAGAAAAGGGAGTAATTCAACTCAAAATCTAAAAAAACAAAAACTTTCCGTCCTCTAAGGGGCTGATAATAAAGATATCGCCTCCTTGACCTGCAAGATCTTCCCTTGAATCTGAACAGTCTTGTCAGTTTGATCGTTGTTTCGCTCGATTCAGCTTGCCATTTAATTCCGAGAGAAACCCTGCAGTTGTTGCGTTAACGCTTAACTATTGGTTTCAGGAAGGAACAGGTTTTTTCCCTCCTACCGTTTCCATTGAATACCATCCGTTATACACCTGTTTCAAATTATATCACGGGTGTTTAGTACAAGGGGGATTGTTCAGTTATCAAGTGATATGACTGATGCACATTTCTGTTAGGATTGTAGACTCTGCTGTTCACCTGATACTCCGCATTTTAGATGAGAGAACTGAGATGCAACTTCCACCTCCGAACAAACGCGATTCAAAAAGATGAAACTATGAGGGATACCAAAAGAAATGTACGTGCAGGCAGGAAGCGACTAACACCTACAATTATTCAAAATCGATGGCACTCAACAAGTGAGGAATACCAGAAGAAATGTTCAACGACCGAAGTAACCCGGGAGGCGAAGCCGAATCGGGTTGATTTAGGCTTTCAAGCTCCTTAACCCTATTTTTGCTGAAATCAACGCGAAGATGAGCCCGATCTACGGGGCTCGATCTTCTCGTTGGATCATGTTAACTATTCCACGTTACTTGCCTGCCGGACCTTTCGGAACAATCTGCTCAGGGCGGGGACCTGGTAGCTTGCGTTCAGGCCGCTGGGGTTCGGCAGAACCCAGAGTTTTGACAGGCCGATTCGCTCATCCTGGGGACCGAAACGGGCTTTCGGTTGTCCAAAGGCAATGCGGAAAGCCTCAAGCCCGAGCACTGCGACCACGCGGGGACGGTAGCGACGGATCTTGGCCTTGATGCCGCGACCGCCCTTTTCCAGTTCGTCGCGGCTCAGTTCCGACGCTGCAGCCGTGGTTCTGCTCACGATGTTCGTGATGCCGTACCCATGCTTCAGCAGTTCCCGTTCCTCGAACGGTGAGAACTGCCGTTCCGTGAAGCCCGCCTTGTGCAGGACCGGCCAGAAGCGGTTTCCCGGCCGGGCGAAGTGATGGCCCACAGCGCCGGAATAGAGACCGGGATTGATCCCTACGAACAGGACTTTCAACTGCGGTGCGATCAAGTCGGGCAGGCGCTTTCCGTCTGCCGCACGAAGCTGGGCTTTCGTAGGTTTCCAGCTGTTGACCGATGACAGCTCTGTCGACAGGTTCTTTTTCATGGGATCAGCGCTTTTCTTGCCGGCTACCTGCGCTTGTGTAGCTGCTTCCGGAAATATTCCCGCCAGGAGTCAGACAGCTCGGGCAGCATGGCCAGACGCCGTAGCGTGTCGACGTCGTTCTTCTCAATCGCAAAGACCCGTGTAATATCCGCTATGGTCATCCCATGGCCGGGACGGTTGAGCAGCGTGAAGGTATCCCCGGCGCCGACCTCGCCTTCCTTTTCGACCGCAAGGTATATGCCGGTCCGGCCGCTCGCCAAAAACCTCTCAAGTAAATCATCGCGGCCCAACCGCAGGCCCAGCTTGTAGCAGGGCATTCTCGGTTCCGTCACGCGCACCACCGCGGTGCCGATGCGCAGCTTGTCGCCAATGTGCATGGCGATCTCTACAAGCCCTTCAGTAGTGAAGTTTTCGCCAAACGCCCCCCACGGCAGTTCAAGGTCAGGAAATTCCTGACGCCAGGCGGTATAGTGCTCCGAGGGATACAGGTACACTGCTTTGTAGGGACCGCCATGGACGGAACGATCTGCCTGGCCGTCGCCATCCAGGTTATGCCGGTGCACCTGGACGCGACCGATAACAGGTTCCTTGACGATCCCGGTCAAGACCGTCCTGCCTTTCCAGGTCACTTTTCTGGGTAGTCCAACATTGAGTGAGATCAGCCGCATGGACATCGGGTCCGTCCTTTCCTGATACGGCCTTTGCGCTTTGCGCGCCGAGAGAAACAGCAGTCAGCCGCTTACCGCCGGGGTTCCTATCAGGCGCGCAGCGCCGGATGGGAACCAGTTATTAGATAGTTTCTCTCTAATACTCTTTTTGTAATGTTAGTCAGCCAATCAACAAGACTAATATCTGAATTGTGATATTAGCCATCTAGATAATACCGGATTTGTAACATTAATCGGCTAAACCTCGACATTCCCCCATAGTTGATTACGAATAATAACTTACACCATTTTGAAGCTTTTGAAAAGTGCGGAGTTCAGGAAGTACTCTTTTCTCTAGACTCCGCCAACAACTTAATCTTGCTTCTGGAAAAATGCACTGATGAATATTATCAGCAGTGCCAAGGCTCTTTTTATAGATGGGTTATTAACATAACTGTTGACATGAATACTTCCATCGACTATATTTTCCAATCACTTCGATTTGGAGGCTTCAATGAAACGTGCGGCTATTCTCATGATTTTTATCACTTTGGCTTTTTCTGGATCAGCCTTCGCTTTAGGCAAACCCGACTTCTCTGGAACATGGAATCTGGACACGACCAAGAGTGATATGGGGCAAGCTCGCTCTGCATCTACGTCGAAGCAGAAAGTCACTCTTATTATTAAGCAGACCTCATCTGTCCTCACCACCACGCGCAAGGTAGGCGACCGCTCCGAAACCGCCACTGACAAGCTGGACGGCAGCGAGAGTATCAATAAGTCCCCAAGCGGCCATGATATTAAGAATACTAGCCAATGGGTGGGTTCGACCTTGGTCACAAAAAGCGTCATGTCAATGGAAGCGGGAACTGCAGAGTCAACCTTTATGCGGTCCCTTAGTGCCGACGGTAAGGTCATGGCGATAGATACAACCATGAAGACACCTAACGGCAGCGTTAAGAAAATGAAGCTAATTTACAATAAGCAGTAGTGGAAACGGTGAAAAGTTTGAATGCATTATGTTTGATGCGGCATCAAAGAAAATAATCGAAGAGAAGGAAGAGAATAACAAAATGAAGAGAGCTGGATTATTAATGCTGATGTTTGTTGTAGTTATTTTGTCTGGAACCGTTGTTGCCGGACCAGACAACTTCGGCATACCGGTGTATCCTGGCGCAACGTATGACGAGACAACGTCGAAGGCAGTCAAGCAGATGATGAACAGTGAGGCTGCCTGTTATAGGACAAATGACGGCGTACAGAAGGTAGCGGCATTCTATAAAAGACAGGAGGGATTAAAGTCCTTCGTTGCAGACGAAAAGAACGCCATGTTTAAAAAAGGAAAGATAGATATAACCGTCCAGACCCCATGGATGGATATGAAGACTGGCAAGATGAATAGTGATACCCTGATCTCTATTGTTAAAAACCCGTAAAACTTATATCGATAGTAAGATAGCCACATCTAGGTCTCTGTGAAATGACTGAGGAAATCTGATAGCTAATCAGAAAGCGGAACAAGCGTCATTATCCTACTGAATCCTGCTTGAAACCTTCAGTCATAGCAAGAGTAATACAGATAACTGTTTCAGGAAGACATGAGCACGGAGAAATCTTGTCGGGACACCGACACCTCAGAAGATAAATGATCGGTGCCCCGCTTAAATCATCGTTGTTGGCAGTTCAATGGGCCAGCTATTTTTTGGGAGGCTTGTAGCCTGATTTTGCCGCCTTCTTCAAGGCTGACATTGCTTCCTCGACCGTTATCAGCTGCGTAGTCTTGATAGACTTGAGGGCACCCCCTGCGGAGACGGCCAAAGAAAAGGCAGCTGCGCTTACATTGTCCGGCATCTCAAAAACAAGTGTTACATCATAGTCGCCGAATGAGAACCAAAAACCTTCGAGACGGCCGCCGAGTTTTTCAATAACCTGCCGAACCGCCTCACCGCGATTCTGTGGGTTCTTGATCAAACCTGAGACAGCCTCGGCTGTATAAGACGCCTGTGCTAAATACTTCATCTTTTCCCCCTCCTTTGTCTTTACTGTCGTTGCGATTAAGCATTGCCTTGTTCAAAACGAACGCGGCCTTCCCCAAGCGGCTTCCTACGTTACTTATTTATTACCACAGAACAGACCAGTCGTCAATCGAGCAACAATAGCAAGGCTTTCCGACGCCAGATGACGCGTGACTTTGCTTTATCTGTTTATTGGCTGTTGTAATTCTCGCTCTCTTGGCGTCGCTTACTGCAGCGTGTCACAGGAAGGAAGCCTGCCTCTCAACTTCACCTACTTACCGAGAGTTATTGACAAATTGAAACTGTGTCTCTACGTAGACAATAAAGATATCTTAGCAGCTTCGATACGGCATAAAACACTTGCTGCATGAAGTATGCAGAAACTACATACTCCCTACACCCGGAAGGACTCACAAGACAAACTATGCTTATGTCCGTTTCTTTTTTCTGTCTCTGCCCATAAAATGAGCTTTCCCTGGCCGCCATCCGAATGTATGAAAACCATGGAAGTAGCTTGTGATGTCACCGAGTGATGCAGCCATGATTCCGGCAATCGCCGCGAGCACTACGATAAATGGCAGCACAACTGCATAGGCAAGGACCAGTTCATCTGTTATTCCTGCATCTGACAGGTGACCTTGGAGAGGCGGTAAAGACAGCAGTGTCATCCCCACAAGCATCATTGATTTTTTTATCGTTTTCATAAGTCCCCCCTTCTTTTTTGTCTTCCCTAGTTTTTTCCCGAGGGAGAAGTGAAAGCAACCCCTCGTTGTTTCTAACAGACTCTCAGAATTTCGAGGATTTGTCATTGATAAATATCAATTCTCTGCTTGATATTTATCAAGACTTTCGGGACCCATATAATAGCGATGAAAAATTCTAAAAGATTTTCTGAGGCATAGAACAAAAGGCTGCGCTACCTTGCATCCCACATTCAGTTATGAGTCTACGGTAATCTTTAATCTCCAGCCAGTTTTCATTTCTTTGTATCAATCCATCATGTTCTAAAGCTTTAAGCAGACGGCTTAGGTGCTCAGGGGTCAATGCAATCATCCGTGAGAGTTCCTTGCGTTTCAAAGGTAACTGATATTTAATCTCACATTCAAGGTCTGGGGGTTGCTCCATTTCGGAGATAAGATCAAGAATAAGCCTTTCCAGCCGGTCCCGCGCAGGTCATGAAGTTATAGCCGGTCTTCGCCGCAGCCACTGGATAATTGGTGCTCCCTCTGTCCTTCTCCGCAGATTGCACTCCTTCACATGCACAACACTGACTAAATGTACTCTGAGGTGCATATCTGCAGAGGGCTTCATGAATCTTGTAGAGACAAATAAAGACTTCAACCGCCAGATACTCGCCATGCTCTGCGAGGAAATCTCCACGCATGCAAAGAACTCGGTTAATCTCAGCTGTCTGCCTGCGCGGTCTATCCACGAAAGTTTCACGATTCCATGCTCAATGAAATAGACAGCTACTGCTGGGGTGTCCTGAGCATATATCTCGGTATCAGCGGGGTATACCTGCGGAGGGCTACTTTCTATCAGGTTTTGCATTCAGTATCCTCACAATATACAAAAAGGCCGAGTTTACCACTGGTTTCTCACCTTCGGCAACTCCGCCATCCTAATGCTACAACCTGTCGCTTCCCCTCCAACCCTTGCGGATGGATTGGCTGTGTCGGAAATTTCACTGCATATTTTAACGGATATCACATTGTGCGCGGGCTGTCTAATAAGAAATAATTATTCATCAATAATAATGCTATGAATATTCTCTACGGTAGTACTTAGTTGGGCTTCACGTCGGTCTGATCATTCAGACGCGCTGATAACCAAATGAAACTTTCACGGTCTGAGAAATAGCCTTTTCAACGAATACAGGAAGGATTGCACAGTGTCGAAAGTCTATGAGGTTCCGATAAAATGCCACCTGAGAAAAAATGAGGAATTTAGTTTAGGCACCATTTGTGCCCCAAATAACAAGAGGCAAATTACGTTAACTACAATATGTTCATTGGTGCCGAAGGGGGGACTCGAACCCCCACGGCGTTTCCACCACTAGACCCTGAACCTAGCGCGTCTGCCAGTTCCGCCACTTCGGCAATAAGGTTATTATATTAATCTCAGCTGCAGAACTTGTCAATACAGGTGTCGGCAAGCACGGAAACGAAGCGGAGAAGAGGAGTTACTTCTTGTCTATCTGCTGGATTATGGCGTCGGCTTCCACCGCGCCGGGGATGAGGGTCCCGTCCGGGAAGATGACGGCCGGTGTTCCGGAGATGCCTAACTTTTCTGCCAGTTTGATGTTCTCATCCACTGCCTTGGTGTCGCAGCTCGGCTTGGGGAGAGGTTTCTTCTCAAATGCCGCGTCGAGAAGATCAAGAGACTTCTCACAGAGGATGGTCTTTGCCTTATCGTAGGCATCCTTATGCATGGGCAAGGGATAGAGTATGATATAAAAGGCTATGTCCCTTCTCTCTGTGATCACCTTCTTCATCGACTGATGAAGTTTTGCGCAGTATGGTCAATCAGGGTCGTCGAAGACAATGACCTTATGTTTGGCGGTCTTGTCCCCGAAGAGGAGGGCATTTTTCAGCTCCACCTGAGACGGGTCTACCTTGTTGATTTTCTGAAAGCTTTCCTGGGTAAGGCTCGTTCTTGTCTTGATGCTTATCACTTCGCCGCGGGTTGCAGGGGATATGATATTCTTCTTGGCATAGTCAAGATATACGATGGCCTTTCTCCCACCCATGTCAATGCCGATCTCCCAGAGACCGGTGATCGGTGCCGGCTGAACAAGGATCACCTTTACATTGGGGATGAGGTCATTCAGAATGGTTCTTGCCTGCTCGGCATTGAGGGTATGACAGGTCGAGCAATCCTGATCGCTCTTTGCAAAGGGCGAAGCTTTTCCCGGGAATGAAAGCACGAGAAATACCAGTATCATGTATATCCATGACTTCCGCATGGAAAACAGTATAGCACAGATGCAAGAGATCATGATATGGTAAAATGGTCCGGGCCAAGGATATCGATGATGCGCAGAAAGAACCTCAAATATGGCTTCCTGTTCATTCTTGTCTTGCTGGGTGCCGGTGCAGGACTCCTCCTTCATAACGCGAACAAGATCATCCAGTACCAGTTGCAACAGGTCCTCGGTAGTGGTTTTTCCGTTGAGGATATCTCGCTCCGGTGGGGAAAGGTCAGGGCAACGGACATCAGACTGGTCAGACCTGACAGCAAAGAGATCCTTACGACAAAGAACCTCGGGGTCCGTGCAAACGTCATAGGACTGCTGAAGAAAGAAAATATCATCTCTAATGTTGAACTTGATTCGCCCTATCTTTTTCTTGAGGTCGATAAAAAAGGAGAGATTGTCCCGTTCTTGCCTGCACGCAATAAGGCGCCGGTAAAGACAGAGAACAGGAAGAAGTCTCCAGGTAAGGGTACCGCTCCATTTCTTATAAAGAAATTGACGATTGAGGATGGATCACTCGACTATCTTGACAGAAAAGTATCCCCTTCTCCCGCGCTTACCAGGATGAGGGAGATCAAGGCGGAGCTGAAGAATTTTTCCGTGCCGCCTGACAGCAGGGTATCAGACTATGAAGTTGGTGCCGCGATACCCGGCAATGCCGGGAAGGGTAAGCTGACGTCGAAAGGCTCGATAAACCTGAGGACGAAGGATACGAAGGCGAAGCTCTTGATCAGGGATCTGGATATAACCCAGCTGCGGCCCTACTACGAGAAAAAGGGTGATGTGGAGGTGACGCAGGGACTTCTTTCCCTTGACGCCGGCATCACGGTTCGGAACAGAAGGATCCAATCTGTAGGAACGATCATCATCAAGGGTCTGGAGTTCAAGACTTCCGGAGGTACTTTTCTCGGTATGCCGCTTCTCGGGGTGACGAAGATGCTCAAGGACAATCATGATCAGATCACGCTCGATTTTACCCTTGAGGGTGATCTTGACAATCCGAAGTTCAGCATCACCCAGAGCCTAGTGAAGAAATTGTCCCTTTCCCTTGCACAATCCCTTGGCATGCCTATCGGGTCCATCGGCAAGAGCGTTTTCGACCTCGGTGGTTCAGCACTGAAGAAGCTGTTTCAATAGATCTGAGCAGTATGGGATGAAAAAAGACAGGGATACCACGCAAAGCGTATGAAGCCAAGACATGGAGCGTCCCTTTCATTAAGAAGGTGCAGCTGATGATAAACATTATGCTCCCTTCTCATGCTATGGTTGAAGGAATTCAGAGACGGCATGTGTTTATCCGGAAGTCGGCTATGCGCTGGTCGAAAGACAACCGATAAGGTAGTTTGAATAAGACAGGCCGTGACAGTGCATGTCTGATCGCAGAAATCGGTGAGGTCTGAACACCGCCAAACCGTTAGGCATTGCCTGTTTAGAAGTTCAGCGGCAAGCCTTCTGTTCCGGTAACGAGCCAGGTTGTCCGTTGTTTTTCAAGGGTGAACTTCATGTGCGCCGGGCGGGCAGCATCTCCGACCGCATATCCCGTATCATTGCCTGCACGGGCGATGACCCTGATATCGAGTTCAGCAGCAGCAGCGGCATCCTTGATCTCCAGCCGGGTGATCTCATATTCCACCGTGATGCCCTCCATGCGCTGAAAGACGCGCGTCATGCCTTCCTTGATATACAGATAATTGAGACCATATTCGTCGGTGTAGTTGAACGATACCGCTGCCATGACCGTATCGATCTTTTCCTGTTCGACCGCCTTCGCACCATCTCTGAAGAGCTTCCTGATCCTGCTCTCGTCAGACGGCCAGAGGAAATAGACGATGACCGGTGTGATAATGAGCAGGGCGAGGGTGATGAGCCATTTCCTGCTCATGATACCGCCGAGATCACCGCATGCCGCAGGACCCTCAGCAGCTGCCGGAGATTGTCGATGCTGATGCAGAGGGGCGGCATGATCACGATCACGTTACCAAGAGGGCGGATTATCACGCCGTTGTCCCTTGCCTGGTGTGCCACCTTCCATCCGATTTTATCTTCCCATGGATATGCTTCTTTTGTCGTTTTGTCTCTGACAAGCTCCAGTCCTGCCATGAGTCCTTTGTTCCTGACGTTTCCGACATGCGGCAGATCATCCATTTCCCTGAGCCAGTCCTCGATCAGAGCGATCTTCGGCCCCAGGCTCCTGATCGTGTCTTCTTTTTCAAAGATTTCGAGACAGGCAAGGGCTGCTGCGCATGCCAGAGGATTACCCGTATACGAATGACCATGGAAAAAAGTTTTCAGTTCCCTGAAATCTCCGAGAAACGCCCGGTAGATCTCTTCTGTTGCGAGGGTCGCTGCAAGCGGCATATACCCGCCGGTAATACCCTTTGACAGACACAGGATGTCCGGCTTTGCATCTTCGTGCTGGCAGGCGAACATTCTGCCGGTACGGCCGAATCCTGTTGCCACCTCATCGGCAATGCACAGGACATTGAATTCCCTACAGAGCGTGCGCACCCGTCCCAGATATCCCGGAGGCGAAACGATCATGCCGCCTGCCGCCTGTACCAGGGGCTCGATGATCACCGCAGCTATCTCCCCGTGATGTGCGCGGAGGATCTCCCCCATCTGCTCTGCGCAGGCAAGGCCGCAATCCGGATATGTTTTCTTGAGTTGACACCGGTAGCAATAAGGAGCAGGAGCCTTGAATGTCCGGAACAGGAGCGGTCCGAATGTCTTATGAAATATATCAATACCGCCCACGCTGACTGCGCCGAGCGTATCACCGTGATAGGCATGATGCAACGAAAGAAAGGTCGTTCTGTTCTGTTCACCGAGGTGCTGCCAGTACTGGAATGCCATCTTGAGCGCTACTTCGACAGCTGTTGACCCATTGTCTGAGTAGAAGACGCGGCTGAGGGCACGGTCCTGTCCTGCCCCCCCGGCTGCCTGTTTTTCTCCATACCCGCTGTTTGTCAGGCCGATAAGCTTCTCTGCCAGTCGTATCGCCGGGATATTGCTCAGGCCAAGCAGGGTGCTGTGGCTGATCTTTTCGACCTGTGCTTTTATTGCTTCGTCTATCTCTTCTTTTCTATGGCCGAAGATGTTTACCCAGAGTGATGAAACACCGTCCAGATACCACCTCCCACGGATATCCCTGATGAAGCAATCGCGACCGCCTGCAATAATGACCGGGGTCTCCTTTTCCCATTCCTTCATCTGGGTGAAGGGGTGCCACAGATAATGTCTGTCGCTGTCTTCGAGATGCTTATGATCTTCCTGAAGATCCATGCTTACTCTTTTTTCCGTTCCCGGTCATGAAGAACATAGAATGCAAGACCGGGCAGGCTCCCGATCACCACGGAAAAGAACCAGGAAAGGGAGAGGGACGTGGCAGCCTCAGGACTGACACTGATCAGGCCGAGCAGGATGACAAAGGCACCTTCCCTGACGCCGATCCCGGAGATAGAGATGGGAAGGGACGATATCGTGATGACGATCGGCAGGAAGACAGCGAGCTGCAGCAGTGAGACGGGCAGTCCCATGCGCCAAGCAAGCAGGATAACCATGAAGAAGTTCATAGACTGTATGACTACGGAGAAGGCAAATGCTGATGCTATAGTTCCCTTCCGTTTCCAGAGGAGGGAAAAATAGTCGTAGAACTCGGTCATTATCCTGAACCGTTTCCCAAGCTTCAGGCTGAAGAACAATATGCTCGCCACAACAAAGGACACAAAGATGACCGGCATGAGCCAGGTGTACGGAGAACCGGCAAAGGATCCGAGGCTGAACGGGAAGGCTGCAATGCCTATGGTCATAAGGCTCACAAAGCCGACATACCTGTCCATGAATACCGAGGCCAGGGTAGCGCTGATCTTCCGGGCATCCTTGTTGAGGTAATAGGCCCGTATCGCATCGCCTCCGATCAGCCCCGGCAGGAAAGTGCTGAAGAACGCGCCGATCATATAGAGGGAGAAGAGTTTCCTGACCGGAAATCTGTCCGTCATGAGCATTCTCCACCGTATAGTCGAAAGGAGCTGGGAAAAGATATAGACGGCAGAGACCGCAAGGAAAGAAGTCATGCCGATGCTCCTCAGGATATATGCCACATGAGCAATGTCCGTCTTCCTGAAGATGAGGAATAATGAAGCGCCGCTGACAGCCAGCTTCAGGGCAAAGATATAGATCTTATTGCTTGCCCGGGCCAATGACTTTTTTGATAACGTAGATGGGTTTTTTCTGCGTCTCGTGGTATACACGCACCATCATTTCGCCGAGAAGACCCATGCCGATGAACTGGATACCGACAATGATCAGGAGTGCGCCGAGCAGAAGAAGCGGCCTGCCGCCGATCTCCCTGCCCGTGAAAATTTTTCCGAGTGCCAGATATAGCGAGATGAAGAATCCCAGCGCACCGCTGAACAGGCCGACAGGGCCGAAAAATTGAAGGGGCTTGGTAGAAAAGCTCTGGAGGAACTTTACCGTGATAAGATCGAGCACGACCCTGACGGTCCGCGATATTCCATATTTTGATTTGCCCCGCAGTCGCGGGTGATGTGTTGTCTCCACTTCTGCGATCCGGACGCCGTACCAGCTGGCGACGGCAGGGATGAAGCGGTGCATCTCGCCATAGAGCTTGAGGTTCTTGATTACGTCGCGCTTGTACGCCTTGAGGGAGCATCCGTAGTCATGAAGGTTCACGCCTGTCACCTTGCTGATAAGCCAGTTCGCCATGATGGAGGGAAGCCGCCGAGAAAGAAAGGGGTCTTTGCGTTTTTTTCTCCAGCCGCTTACCAGGTCATTGTCCTTCATCATCTCGATGAGCTTCGGGATGTCATTCGGGTCATTCTGCAGATCCCCGTCCATCGTAACGATAATGTCGCCCCGCGAATAGTCAAAACCCGCGGCAAATGCTGCTGTCTGGCCGAAATTCCTTCTCAGGCTCAGTACGATGATCCTGTTATCCCGAGCCTGGATGTCCTGGAGGAGCGTAAGCGTGCTGTCTGTGCTGCCGTCATCGATAAAGAGGACCTCATAATCTGTCCCGATGGCGTCAAGCACTGCCTTGAGGCGGCCATGCAGCTCCCGGACGTTTTCTTCTTCATTATAGAGCGGTATTACAACGGATACGGTCATTATTAAAAACTCTCTATCGCATGAGATTTGAAGCCACGGAAATCATAACACGTAAATAATGTAAATTTCATGGACTTCCTGTTCCTGGCGGTCAGTGTGATCACCTGCCGGCTACAGCGGTCGAAAGCGCTGCCCACCTCTTCGGGAAGACCTTTTTCTTTTGTTCTGATAAAAAGGGCATTCTGCCCGATGAGATGTCCAAATCCCGGCCAGAGGTCGTACTGGTTCATGCGCCGTCCGGTATTTGCGCAGTAGGTGACCGGGTTGCCTTCCATATAGAATGCCAGTTCACTGGCGACCTGGTAGCTGTCGGAAAAAACAAAGGCAGGTCCCAGCGCCGACAGCCCGCGGTAGAAGATGCTTGCCTCGTTGCCGAGCTCCCGCCAGCCCACAAGACGCAGGGAAGGATCAAGCTTGTCAGGGAGCCTGAGGGCTGAAGGGAAATGGACAGCAACTGATGCGATCAGGGCAAGAAGAAGGGCAGCAGCTGTTGCCAAACGGGTAGGTCTGCGCAGACTATTCCATCGACCGACATAGACCGCTGAGAAGGCAATAAGGGTTGTGATATAGCCGGTCAATGCCCAGTTCGCCTGGACTTTTCCCTGGAGGCTCTTCAACGTGAAGAAAGCGATGATTGGCATCGAGAACCAGATGAGGAAAGAACCTTCCCGTGAGTCCCTGAGCTTGCCGAGTGCCGTAAAGAGCATGACAAAGAGCAGGGGAGTGAGAACACCGGCCTGGGAGCCGAGAAACTCCCCAAACGTTCTGAAAGAAAAAACAAACCCCTCAGCGACATGTGCCTGCCCGGCCGTATGCTTCAGCGTAATCCAGCCGTGGGCCGCGTTCCAGAAGAGTACGGGGCTGAAGACCAGCAAGCTGATAATGAGACCGAGATACGGGCCGGCTGTTTTCAGGAACTTCCGGCAATCCTTCCGGATGAGCATAAGGAGAAATGCGGAAAGGGGAAAGAACGCCATGGTGTATTTCGTGAGCAACCCGAGGCCAATGGATATCCCGAGGAGCGACCAGGGCAGCAGAGATGTCTGACCATCCTTTCGGATGCTATGGTGGAACAGATAGAGCGAGAGTATCCAGAAGAAGATGAAGGGGGAGTCAATGGTCAGAACTATGCCAAAGACCGAAAAGAGCGGGACAATCTGGAGGAGAAGGGCCGCTGCAGATCCCGTTTTTTCATCGTAGAGTTCTCTGCCGAGCCTGAAGAGCAGAAGACTGCTGAAAGCGGAAAAGACCACCGCGAACGCCCTGACACCCAGTACCGTATTGCCGAAGATCCCGGTTCCGATGCGTATAAGAAAGGCGATCATAGGTCCTTTAGAATAGTAACTCCAGTCAAGACGGCGGGACCATTCCCAGTAGTGCGCTTCATCCGGTGAAAGGTCAAAGGGGCCGGTCATGATGAATAATATGCGAAAGACACTGAGAAGGAGGAGGATCAGAAAGAGTCCCTGTTCGTGCCATCTGTTTTCTGCTATCTTCGTAACCCGGAGGTACAGCATTACCGTGACATAGGCGATGACGGTACCGATAAGGGCCCCGGCAATCACGTCAGAGGGGTAATGGACGCCCACGGATATCCGGGAAAGACCGATCAATGCGGCCATTGCGACGAACACCATATATGCTTTCTTTTTCAGCATGAACCATATGGTCAAGGCAAAGGCAAAGGCATTTGCTGCATGGTTCGAGGGCATGGCGTATGACTTTCCGCAGCCTACAAGAAGATGGACATTGCTGAAGGTGGCGCACGGCCGCGGCCGCATGAATACCTCTTTCAGCGCATGGCTGGTTGCATCGGTGAGGGTGACGGCGAAGAGTGCCGCAAGCAGAACAGGTATGGCCCTCTTTTTTTCTTCCCAGATCAGAAGCAGGAGAAAAGGAAGGAAGGCAAGGAACGTATGGGAAGTGACAAAGGGCATGAGCCTGTCAAAGAGCGTATTCTGCAGGTCACGGTTTACGAAAAAAAACAGCGCAACGTCTGTCTCAGGAAGGCTCATGCAAAAAAGACCTGACTTTTTCTCTCAGCTCAACAAGTTTGAAAGGCTTCTCGATGAAATTATCAGTATCGGTCTGGTTGGCGGTACCGCTCATAAGGAGCACTTTGATCGAGGGTGAGGTCTGCTTCACCCGGCGGATGATATCCTCTGCCGAGTCGTCTTCCATGTGCAGGTCAGATATCATGAGATCATAGGGTGCATTCCTGAGCGCGGTCTCAAGCTCCTGCCTGTTCTGGGCAACGGTGACACGGTATCCCACTTTTGTGAGTGCTTTTTTGACCGCATGAAGGATCAGGATTTCGTCATCGACAACAAGGATTTTGCGGGACATGGTATCACTACTCTACCATTTTTCCGGGGTGGAGGGAAAATCGGGGCAGCTGTATGTGTCAGGCCGTCTTGAGTTCAATCAGATTTCGCGAAAGGGAAATCTTTCCTTTTCGCTCGTAATCTTTTAGCAGCCTGCTCACGACCTCACGAGACGTGCCGAGATCATCGGCTATTCTCTGGTGGGTAGCCGCGAGCTGGTTGTGGTCGGCTTTTTCAACAAGATAGTCCAGCAGACGCATGTCCATGCGACCGAATGCAATTTCCTCTACGAGCGCCATAACTTCTGCAAGCCGCTGGCTCAGGACGGAGAAGACGAAGTTCCGCATATCCTCGTATGTCGCCACCAGCCTTCTGAAATCACGCGCGAGGATGAGGAGCATGTCACCGGGCTCTGTAGAAACGGCGTTGGCAGGATAGGTAAGGCTTGAAAGGATGCAGGAGGCATTCAGGATGCAGGTCTCCCCTTTCCCTATTTCGTAAAGCGTGATTTCCCTTCCGGCCTCTCCTGATTTAAAGACCCTGATTTCGCCGGAAAGAAGAAAGGCTATCCCGTTGCAGGCGTCCCCCTCGGTGTATACCCTCAGGTTTTTCGGGAATTTTTGGAACAGGGAAACAGAAATGAGATCTGAGATAAGTTTGTCCGCTGCGTTTGAAAATATCGGAAAGGTCTCAATGAATTCTTTTTTCGAGATTGTCTCCATGACTATCGTTCCTCCTCATATTACGGGTTACGGGGTTATGCATCTCAACCAAGCGGACAGGATAGCGAGCCTTCTCCGGCGCTGGCGGAAGGCTGCATTCTCTCATCAGACAGAGGAAAGAGGCTCGCTCCAATGCAGTAAATATTCTTTTCTTGTTCTGGCCCCGCAGACTGCGCGAGACTGAGATAGTTACCATAAGGCACTCGGGTCAACTGCCTCGGTCCGCCTGCCGTGAGACCCCTCCGCCATAAACGGGAGGATTTCGGGTGACGCAGTTGCGGTAATGACTGGCTCAGAACCTTGATCGTCTTCTTGTCATCCTCCGTTTTTATCACGCAGGCTGCAGTATTTCCGGAGCTGGTCGTGGAGTAAAAATCGAAGATGTTTATGCCGGCATTTGCAATGACCGTGGATATCCTCTCCAGCGCTCCCACTTTGTTTGCCATCTCTACCGTGATGACTGACGAATCCCGGACATCATCCGCGTCGATCTTTTCGAGCGCTTTCTCTGCCTTGACAAAATCATCTAAGATGAGGATAAAGGTTGCCTTACGCCGCATGCCGCTGGCGGAGTACGCGGTCCCGGCAAGGATGTTCACATTCCCCGCAGCGAAGGCGACAGCTACTTTTGCGGTCAATCCCTCCGTATCATCAAAGGTTGCCATGATCTCTTTCCCAGTCTTAGCAGTAAAGACTGGTCCCGCAGATTTCTTTGCTGCGGGGGTCTTTCGTCGCTGCGTTAGCCATGCTTTTGCCTCCCCTATCTCCGTAAAATATACTCCCGGCTCCCGCAGATGGCAGGTGACTCATGTTTTCCATCAAAAGGCACTATATGATTTACTATATCACATGGTTGCGGTACAAGCACTTCGTAAGCAGTTGCGAAGATCGGCCGATCTTCTTTCAGGTATCAGCACATATGCGGCTGCGCGGGCATGTCGTGCTTAAGGCATGAGTTCTGCTTCGGTAAAGTTTCCGTTAGTTCTGCGGAGATGTGATCACAAAAAAGACACATGACCTGACAGGCGACCTTTTCTCTTCAACTCTGCCGCAGGCGATATTTTGTCGTGTATGCCGTGATGAGAACCCAAAAATGGTGCCGGTGGGGAGAATCGAACTCCCACTGGGTTGCCCCAACCGGATTTTGAGTCCGGCGCGTCTGCCAGTTCCACCACACCGGCCTCCTCGACTTTAAAAGATTTTCCGGACTTCTGTCAAATACCACCTGACGGGTCCGTATAGAGGACTGTCGCTACTTAACCCCGAAAGTCTACGCTTGATAGCAAGCGTTCAGGAAGAAATGCAAAGGCTGTATAAAGCTGAAAATACCTACGGTTTTTGCCGTCACAGTTCTTCGTGGCGTGTCATTTTTATCCCCTTGCGTATCGTCACACGGGGTGATATGCGTTTCATAGGCATCGGTTTACTCTCTTTCCGGTATTTACGGTTTAATAAATTAATCGAGGCTTTTTCTTTTTACCAGCAGTTTAGGACATCATTATTTGGGTTGTGAGAAAGGGGGAAATGTACCCATAGCTTTGGGTTTTATGGAGGGTGAGCGAGTAAAAAATGAAGCGGGTAACATACCGGGGAATTTGTTATGGGAGTTACGTGTACATGCCTGCCATTATTTCACTTTTAGATTAATGTGACGGCACCGGATGTTTTTTGCAAGCATCAAGATCTTACTCAACCATACGGCTGCGGGTACGTCGGATTTACAGAGTGGGGAAAGGAGGTATGGAGTCTGAGGTGGTTTTCAGGGTTATGATCAATGCCAGTACCATAAGAATATGGAGGGTCAATAAGTATGCAGACGCGTAACATTGCTAAGGTATTAGCGCTGGTCGTATGTCTTGCGGTCGCATTTGTTCTTTTTGTCACAGGCTCTTATGCGGCGACGAAGGGAGAGACCAATGCCAGAGTCAACGCCGCTGGCCTCATAGTGCCCTAAAGCGTGGAGCAGCAGGGTCACTGCACTCGAGTGACCCTGCGTGATTACCTGATATATCGGGGTGGCAGTAAACAGCGACGGTCCCACATGAGTTAAACGGGTCCGAAACGCAGAGCAGAGAGACGCGAAAATGCGAGAAGCGGATTGCCTTGGCCTTCACTGGCGCATTCGCGTGAATCCATCCGTGTGTCGGACAGGGGGACGGCAATCCGCTTACGGCTGAACGCCTCACCGTGCAATGCCATGAGCTATCTCACAGGTTTCGCGCGGAAACAGGCCACCCCGTTCATTATCCCACCTTTCTTCGGGTATTTGCCCCCATCACGCACAAGACTCCATCATATTCAACGGCCTCTGAAAATTAAGAGGAGATATATTGCTGCATGCACTTTTTCTTTGAAAAACTATTGACAATAAAGTATAATCTGCTAGACTTTTCGATAGTAGGGCGGTACCCTGCAGACAAGGGAGTGAGACTGCTCGAGAGTTTTTTTTTATACATAATATCAAATAAAGGGGGAAGCTGTATGCAAAGAAGAATGGGAATAGCTGTGCTGATTTTGCTGGTGCTCGTATCACTGAGCTCCCTGATCGGCTGCGCCGGCAAGGTGTATGCCCCGAAGGAGCCAAGTATCATTTGGTATTACCCAGCTGAGCTGCCTGAGGCAGACCGCGCAGTGGAGGATGCCCGGAAGGCCGGCAAGGACAAAGAATGTCCTGCTGAATTTAATGCAGCCAATGAGACGAAAGAAGAGGCGTACCGTCTGTACTGGGCCTGCAGGGATAAAGACGCTATAGAGAAGGCCCTGGAAGCGACAAAGATGACGAAGGCACTCTGTCCGCCACCACCGCCGCCGCCACCGCCGCCGCCACCGCCGCCACCGCCGCCGCCGCCACCGCCGCCGCCACCGCCACCGCCACCGCCGCCTGCTCCGGAGGCGAAGAAGATCGTGCTCGAAGACGTGCATTTCGACTTCGACAAGGCGACGCTGACCAAAGAAGCACAGGAGATGCTCGCACGGGATGTCATGACCATCAAGGAGAACCCGGGGATCAAGGTGCAGATCGAGGGGCACACCTGTGCGCACGGCAAGGAAGACTATAACATGGCGTTGGGTGAAAGAAGGGCGAATGCTGTTAAGGAGTATCTGGTAAAAGAGGGTATTGACGCAGACAGACTCTCTACGATCAGCTATGGCGAGACCAGGCTTGCAATGCCGGAGACGCCTACACCCAAGAACAAGAACTCCACAGAAGCAAAAGCGAACAGACGCGTTCACTTTGAAGTCATCGTAAAGTAAATCACTGAAGTCCCCTGGCTGTCATGACGGCAGTCAGGGGGCTTTTTATTGTTTAGGTGATTACGCTCACAGCGTTTGCATTTGAATCTCTTTATTCTTAGAAAACACATTGCATGAAAAAGCTATCATTACTTCTTATGCTCATGCTGCTTGCTTCCTGCGTGCCTCAGCCGGAAGTGCAGCCGCCTCCCAAAGAGACAAAAATACCTGTGCCTCCTCCTCCTGCTGTTTCTGTCCCTGAGGTCAAGCCTGCGCCGAAGAGATACCTCCAGACCTTTGCCTGTGAAGAAGACACGGCAAAAGTCTTCAACAAAAGCGGCATCGAGGTGCTTCCCTTTGTACGGCTTGCTTTTTTCGATGTAGACAATGATGGACAGCAGGAACTTGTCGCAGGGAGCAAGGACGGCACGCTGAGGCTCTACAAAAGGACGGTTTCAGAGACATACCGCACGTGGGAGGCGGTAAGAGGATATTTTGACGGGGTCAGGGTCGGCGCCTTTGCCTCTCCTGCTGTTGGCGATATCGACAGGGACGGCAGAGCGGAGCTGATCGTGGGTACCGGCGGGTTCTCGTCAGAATCAGGCAGGATAATTGTTTACCGGAACACGGGTACCCCGCAGAAGCCGCGCTGGAAGGAAGAAGGCCTGGCCGGCATCGATGTTGGCGATGATGCTGTGCCTGCCCTGATCGATGTCAATGGTGACGGCAGGCCCGATCTAGTCATCGGGAACTCTACGGGGAGTCTGTTTCTTTACCGGAACACGTCGAAAGACGGCAGTATCTCTTTTGCGAAGGACCCGGAGTATTTCCGGGGCATTTCTGTCGGCATGTACGGCATGCCGGCGGCAACGTCAGCCAACGGGAAGGTTCTGATCATTGCCGGCAACAGCATGGGCAAGCTGTACCTGCTGGAACGGCCGCAGAACGGAAAATCAGGATGGCAGAAGAGCACGCTGAAGATCGCCTGCAGCAGCTTTGCCGCACCGGCCTTTTTGCCGGACAGCGGCGGTGCTGTTCCCGGCCTCGTTATTTCTGACGGAAACGGCCAGATCCATTATTTCAAAAATATAGGAGCGGATTACCGGAACTGGGAAGAACGCTATACCTTCTTCTCCGGAAGGATCATGCCGGGGCCGGCCTGTACGCCTTCGGTATCGGACGTTGGCGGCAAGCCCTGCATGGTCACCGGCAATATCAATGGGGAGCTGAAGCTCTTTGAATTCCAGCCCTATGCAGAGATCCTTCCCTGGGTCGAACGCCCGGACTTTTTCCAGGGGATAAAGCTTTCGGGCTTCTCGCGGGGCGTCCTGGCGGTCTGGCAGGGGAAAAAACTTCTCATAACCGGACAGCAGGACGGGTATATACGGGCATTTCTGGATTCCGGGACTCCGGAGCGGCCGGTCTGGAAGGAGCAGAAGGACTTTTTCCGGGGAGTGCCCAAGACGTTTCATGCCTCCCCTACGGTGTTCGATCTTGATGGCGACGGTTCCTGGGAGCTGATCGTCGGCGATGTGGACGGCAAAATACAAGGATATCGGGTTGATGACCGCAATGCGGAGAGGCCTGTGTGGAAGAAGATTGAACATGTTTTTACCCGGGTGAAGACCGATCGTTATGCCTCACCGGCGCTGATCAGGGATGGTGAGCAGATCCATCTCTTCGTGGGCGGACAGGATGGCAGCATGGACCTCTACACCGCTCAGATGGGCAAGACAATGCTGTTTCAGAAAGATGCGCTCTTTAACGGCATCCAGGTGAATAACCACAGTTCTCCTGCTGCCCTGCTGCCTATATGCGTAATGGTATTGTGGAGATGTCCGTCGGAGACTATAACGGGAACCTGAGACACTTTGCCTGTAAAAAAACGAGTATCGAAGTGAAGGACCGCTGATTATTTCCTGCTGACGCTTCTGTCTCTACAGAATTTCATCATCCTCGAAGCTTCCCGCAGAGTAGGTGTAATGTTCCGGTATCATTGCACGTGGTATAATTAAAAAAGTGCAGAACTCTTTAACTCTGAAGGAGGTGTGCATGGACAGCGGGATTGTTATTTACACAGCGCCGAAATGACATGACTGCCATGCACTGAGGGATTTTCTCTCGGAACGGGGCATCGGCTTTGCGGAGAAGAACGTTGCGGACAAGGACGTTCGCGATGAGATGATCGAGAAGTTCGGCCGCATGGCAACACCTCTTGCGGTGATCGGCGGACGAACGTTTTGGGGCTTTACCCGGAATCGACCCGAGATCGAAGAACTTGTAAGAACAAAGAAGAAATGAGCATGAACAAAGAGACCGCTCGAAAAACCATACACATTGATCTGCCCGTGAGCGGGATGTCCTGCGCCTCCTGTGTGAGCCATGTGCAGAATGCGCTCTCTGAAATGAACGGCGTGGCGGAAGCATCGGTGAATTTTGCTGCCGAGAAGGCCGCCGTTGTCTACGACCCGTCGATGGTATCTGTTACAGACCTCATTAAGACTGTTATTGACCAGGGATATGGTGTCCCTGTTTCGCGCATCAACCTGCCGGTCAAGGGTATGACCTGCGCAGCCTGCGTCTCTGCCGTAGAAATAGCGTTGAGGGGACTCGACGGCGTAGTTGCTGTTTCGGTGAACTTTGCGACCGAGAAGGCGGCAATCGATTACTTTCCCTCGCAGGTCGGCATCAGGGAGTTCAAAAGAGCGGTCAGGGAAGCCGGATATGAAGTGGTTGAAGCAGAACAAGGAGAGGATATTGTCGAGAAGGAGCATCGCGAACGGGAAAAGGCCTATAAAGAACTCCGCATAAAAGTGCTTATCGGCGCTGTTCTTGCGGTTTCACTCATGGTGCTCATGCAGTGGAATCATATCTTCGGCGGATGGCTTCAACTTCCGCTGCAGACGAACCACCTGCTGCAGCTTATTCTTGCCACGCCGGTCCAGTTCTGGATCGGCAGGCAGTTCTATTCCGGCGCCATCTCTGCTGCGCGCCACAGGACAACCAACATGAATACGCTGATCGCACTCGGAACCTCCTCAGCCTACGGATATAGCATCGTGGCCACCTTCTTCCCCGCGGTCTTTGAGATTACGGGCTATTCGGCAGAAGTCTACTTTGATACATCGGCAACGATCATTGTTCTCATACTGCTCGGGAGGCTCTTCGAGGCGCGGGCAAAGGGCAGGACCTCGGAGGCGATCAAGAAATTGATAGGACTCCAGGCAAAGACGGCCCGTATCATAAAGGATAACAGGGAAATGGATGTGCCGATTGAAGACGTGGAGATGGGCGATATTGTTCTGGTGCGTCCGGGAGAAAAGGTTCCGGTAGACGGTGTGATCATGGAAGGATATTCAGCTGTTGATGAGTCCATGGTCACAGGGGAATCGATCCCTGCAGAGAAGAATAAGGGCGACAGCGTTATCGGCGGCACGATCAACAAGACGGGCACTTTCCGGTTTGAGGCGGCGAAGGTCGGGAAAGAGACCATGCTTTCGCATATCATCGAAATGGTCCAGACGGCACAGGGCTCAAAGCCCCCCATTGCCCGGCTTGCTGACGTAATCGCATCCTTTTTTGTCCCTGCGGTCATTGGCATTGCGACGATAACCTTTCTTATTTGGTATCTTTTCGGTCCGACTCCTGCATTTACCTATGCGGTCCTGAACTTTATTGCCGTACTCATCATCGCCTGCCCATGCTCACTGGGACTTGCCACGCCTACCTCGATCATGGTCGGCACCGGCAAGGGTGCGGAGAACGGCATTCTTATCAGGAGCGGCGAGGCACTGGAAAAGGCGCATACCATAACCGCCGTGGTCTTTGACAAAACCGGGACGCTCACCAAGGGAATGCCGGAGGTGACAGATGTGTTCCCACGGGGAATTGATGCAGAGAAGCTGACGTTCTATGCAGCATCGGCCGAGAAAGGATCTGAACATCCGCTCGGTGAGGCGATCATTCGAAAGGCCGGGGAAGGCGATCTGAAGATCATTGACCCCGAAGAGTTCCGGGCGATACCCGGGCACGGTATCAGGGCGGTGATCCAGGGGAAAAAGGTCCTGCTCGGCAACGGGAAGCTCATGCAGGACGAAGGGATAGCTATTGGTGAACTGATCGATGAAGCAGAAGTCCTGTCAACGCAGGGAAAGACACCTATGTTCATTAGTGTCGACGGATCGGCAGCAGGAATCATTGCCGTGGCAGATACGCTCAGGGACGAGTCCGTGCAGGCAGTTCGGCAGCTTCATGAACTCGGCATCGAGGTTGTAATGATCACCGGAGACAACAGGCGCACCGGTGAGGCAATAGGAAGACAGGCAGGCATAGACAGGGTCCTTGCCGAAGTGCTTCCGCAGGAAAAGGCAGACCAGGTGAAGAAGCTCCAGGCAGAGGGCAAGGTCGTTGCCATGGTCGGTGACGGCATTAATGATGCTCCTGCGCTTGCCCAGGCTGATGTCGGCATTGCCATAGGCACCGGCACGGACGTTGCCATGGAGGCGTCTGATATCACGCTTATATCCGGCAATATTAAGGGGGTCGTGACCGCGATTGCACTTTCAAAAGCTACCATGAGGAACATTAAACAGAACCTCTTCTGGGCCTTCGCTTATAACGTTATCCTCATCCCGGTTGCTGCCGGTGTGCTCTTTCCCTTCTTCGGCATCCTCCTGAACCCCATGCTCGCTGCCGGGGCCATGGGCTTTTCATCCGTTACCGTTGTCACCAATGCCCTGCGACTCAGGAAGTTCAGACCTGCCTGACCGGGAGAGGCAGCCCTGTTTTCCCGCTTACTACGAGGACAGGCACTATAGGAGGACCCCATGCATGTCGTAGTAATCTTTGGGTGGAAGGAAGAGACGCCTGATCTGGTCAGATCTTTAGCCGAAGCCCTCGGTATAACGGTTTTTGAGTCACGGCAGCGGATGGTCGGCGGCGGACCGGCGGTTGCGGGGCGTTTCGCTGACCGGCAAGGTGCCATGGCAGCGGCCGCGAAGCTTGATGAGCGCGGAATCAAGACGCTGGTCCTGGATGCAGCGTTAGTTTGTGGCAGCGCCGGTCATTTCGTTGTTCGCCGCTTTGAAATCGCTGGGGAGTCGCTGCGTGTCGACTCAGGAGACGGGCGATCTGTCGTGATCCCATATGATGAGATCACTCTTCTCATATCCGGCATGAGTATGCGTGGCTCGGCCGCGACGAGAACTGTCACTGAGCGCAAGCTGAGTCTGGGCAAGACGCTTCTTTCGGGCGGGATCCCGATGACTAAAAAGGTCTCGCATCAGGAAGATATGACGACCGAGGCTCGTGAAAAATTCCTCTACCTCTATTCGGCCGACCGCGTACCGGCCATCTTTAGCCAAGACGGCATAACATATAATAAACTCGGTCCCGCCCTGAAGCCTTCCCGGGAGCAGAACTTCGCTCACCTTATAGCTGAGCTGCGAAGGCTCAGCCCGAACGCTGTCTATGATGATCGTCTCCTTACCTTGGCGGGCCAGATCCGGCTGCTGGGCCCTGCCCAGAACCCGGAGACCAATCTTGACCTCGGGGCCGCGATCCTCGCCAAGTGTTTGCGGCATTCATAATCTTCGCTGAGATATAATCTTCAAGAGAAACTTATTTTCTTTTCGGGCAGATAGACTCCCATTATTTTCATGATTTCATTGACGCTTCCCTCACGTGCCCATACAATATAATTACGAAAAAGGCTCATGCGACATAAGAGACAATGTTCAGCGGGAACGATGAGACCGTCCCCGCCGAATGCGGCTGCGGTGTGCAGAGCCCAGGCGCCTGTCCGTCACCGGTCGGAAAATTAATGAATGCATACGAAAGTGAAAGCACATAATAATAAATATATCAAACCATATGGCATGGCCCCGACGCTGAACAAGGCACTTGAACTCCGTGGCGGTCCGGCTGCATGACTTCCTCCGCAGCCTCAAGCCAGGGCTCAGTGCCCCTGCATTGGCCATAGAACGGAAGGGGAACCGCAGACGAAAGAGGTGAGATTATGAAGCCCGAGAAGGAGATCATGGCATTTGATCGTGCTATGAAACTGACAAGGAATGAGTCTACAGAATTGTTCGGAAGGCATGTCAATCATCAGCTGGCCAGCCTTCTCAAGCTGGCAAATGGCGACATGAGGTTTTCCAGGGCCGAAGGAATATACTTCTATGACGAAGGGACCGGCCCTACATGGATTTCACTGCCGGATACGGTGCCCTCAATCTAGGTCATAATCCGAAAGAGGTTATCGAAGCTGTTCACCAAGCACAGAAACTCCCTGCAGTACTGCTCGTTGGCTTCAATCCGCTCATGGGTGCCTTGGGGAAGACGTTGGCATCCATTCTTCCTGGCGACCTTTCAGTCGCAGTCTTCGGGAGCGGCGGTGCCGAAGCTGTCGAAAACGCAATGAAGACCGCTCGTGCCAGCACCGGCCGGCAGAAGTTTATATCGTGCGTGAACGGATACCACGGTCTTTCCTTCGGCGCACTTTCCGTGTGCGGCTCTGAAAGGTTTCGCATGACGGTAGCCCCTTTGCTGGGACATTGTGAATTGATCCCTTTCGGTGACCTGGAAGCGCTCGAACGGAGCTTGCAGGGCAAGGGCATCGCTGCTTTCATCGTGGAACCCGTACAGGGAGAGGGTGGAGCTGTTGTTCCGCCGAGAGGCTATCTGCAGGGCGCGGCAGAATTGTGTAGAAAGTACGGTACCTTGCTGATCTTCGATGAGATTCAGACCGGGTTTGGAAGAACCGGGAAGATGTTCGCCATGGAGCACGACGCGGTGGTTCCAGACATCGTCACTCTTTCGAAGTCTCTCGGCTCCGGAGTAGTTCCTGTCAGCGTCGCAGTCACAAGCGAAGAAGTGTGGAAGAAGGCTTTTGGTTCACGTGACAAGTTCGATCTCACGATATCAACATTCGCGGGAAATCCGGCAGCCTGTGCTGCTGCCCTCAGGACAACTGAAATCATGCAGCGGGACGGCATTCCCGACCGCGCCCGGGCGTTAGGAGATTACGCAAGAGAGAAACTGCAGGGCCTAAAGACAAAGCACGAACTGATCAAGGAAATCCGAGGAAGAGGATTATTGCTTGGAATCGAACTCGAGACCGCAGGTCTGTTTAGCAGGACGATGGAGCAGAATCTGTCAATCATGGTTATCAGCGAATTGCTACATAAGCATAACATCCTCACATCCTACTTTGACTTTAGTCCGACCGTGATCAGGTTTGAGCCACCCCTGATCGTGACAACTGAGCAAATTGATGAAGCCGTCGATGCTTTGGACAAGGTGTTGTCAATGGGAAAAAGGGCGATCGTATTGTCCTTCGGAAAAACGGCTATCGGGAGTATGCTGCACCAGTGAAGCTCATGGGAACAAGAAAGTGACGGCCGACATGGCAATGGATCCGACAATTGCTACCGTGGAAATGAAGAGGGCCATATCAGTATAGAGTCGCCCCGGCGGCTCATCGCAACGTTACCTTACGATCCTTTTCTTCATGAGCCTGAAGGGGAAGGGAGCGAGAATGGCTGCCGCTGCGAGCAGCCAGAGGACGTCCAGCCACACGCCTGCCATATGTCCCTGCGCAAAGGACCTGCAGACATTCACCATGTGATAGAGCGGGGTGAAGAAGGCTATATTTGCCACGAGCGGAGGAAGATTGTCGAGGGGGAAGAAGATGCCCGAAAAGAGAAACATGGGCGTCATGAAGAGGGTGTAGAAGTAGTTGAAAGAGTCGATGCCCGGAACGATGGCGACGAAGACCATGGATATCTCCGAAAAGATGATGCCGCTGATAAAGATCAAGGGAAGGGCAGCAATGACCGCTGCCGAGTCCACTAGCCCGAAGATCGAGATGACCAGCATAATGATCGTCCCGTACAGCACGCTTTTTGCCGCACCCCACATGAGTTCTCCTGCGACAAGATCGTAGATGTTTACGGGTGTGGCAAGGATCGCGTCGAAGGTCTTTTGATAGGTCATGCGTACGTAGGTGCCGTAGGTTGTTTCATAGACCGCGGCGAACATGGCTGATGAGGCAATCATGCCGGGAGCGATGAAGTTGATGTACGGCACGCCGTTGATCTCCTTTACATAGGCGCCGAGCCCCAGTCCGAGTGCCCAGAGGTAGAGGGCCGGCTCTGCAAAATTAAGCGCAAGGCTCGATTTGTACAGTTTGCTGAAGACCGTAAGGTTGCGCTGGAAGACCCGGAACGCCCGCCGCAGGTTCATGCGATCTCCTCGCGGAGTTTCTTGCCCGTGAGCCTGAGATAGACATCCTCGAGATTGCCGCCGTACCGGGCCATGAGGTGCGCAGGCGTGCCTGCTTCGATGATCTTGCCGTTGTCCATGATCGCGACCCTGTCGCAGATCCTTTCTGCTTCTTCTATATAGTGGGTAGTGAGAATAATAGTAGTATCCCTAACCTTGAGATGTGCAAGATTGTCCCAGACGGCATGCCTGCTGTGCGGGTCGAGACCCACGGTAGGCTCATCCATGATCAGCAATTCGGGGTCATTCATAAGAGCTCGTGCAAGGAGGAGGCGTCTTTTCATACCTCCGGAAAGGCTTTTAATGTTCACGTTCGCCTTGTCCCGTAATTCAACGAAATCGAGGAGTTCCCATGCACGCGGAGAGGAGGCTTTTTTCGGTATATCGAAATACCGTGCATAGACAATGAGGTTCTGCAGCACCGAAAGGTCGGGATCGATATTGTCGTCCTGGGGCATGACGCCGATACGAGCTTTTATCATGCTCGGTTGCAGGGTGACATCAAGACCGAATACCGTCACACGGCCTGAGGTAGGCGGCATGAAGCAGTAAATAATGCCCATGGCAGTTGTCTTGCCTGCACCGTTCGGCCCCAGAAAACCGAAGCATTCACCCTTCATGATCTCGAAGGAGATGTCATCAACAGCGCAAAGGTTCCCGTAGTGCTTGACTAGATGTTCTACCCTGACGATTACCATTTGGCCCGGAACCCTATGCCTTTTCCTTCACGCCGAAGACCCAGAGCCAGATATACTTTGAGAACTCATTCAGGACCATTGTACGTTCGCGCCTTCTTTTCCACCAGTCACGGATCTCTAACCAGCTGTTTTCTGCCGGTGCATTGATAATGCTGATATCTTTTCCCAGCACCCGCTCAAAGATGATCGATGCCCTCCGGCTGTGATAGGGTGACGTGACAAGAATGATTGATGCGATATGATTCTTCTGCAGAATTTCCTTTGTGTAGATAGCATCCTCTTCGGTTGAGCGGGACTTGTCCTCAATCAGGATCTTCCCGGCGGGTACATTGAGGGATTCGGCATGAGCTTTCATCAGACCGGCCCAGGTGTATTTCCAGACGAGCGGGCCGCCGGCCATGATGATCATATCCTTTCTGGCCCAGCCGTTCTTGAAGAGCTTTACTCCGTACTCGACGCGTTCGGTCTCCTCTCCGGCAAGGACGACAATGGCGTCAGCAGGCTTCATTTCGTCCTGCCTGATGATCATCTTGCCTGCCTGTGTAAGAAGTGGAGCATGGGAAAGGAAAAGTACACCGGCAGTCAGCGCTATCGTGAGAATAAGCTTCAGCAGTCTGAACATTTTACCTCCGAAAACACCATGGTATCACGTTAAATCCCGCGGACGCGTGGTGTTGTAAGTGCGAGCGATGACAGAGACGGGAGGGGTAGCGGGGCAGGTCATGAATCGCGCGAAAGGTAATCGTCAAGAGCATCTTCCCAATGCCGGAGGGGGGTGATGCCTTCCAGTCGCAGCATGGTGTCATTGAGCGCTGAGTTGGCCGGCCGTCTGGCCGGTCGCACGAACTCTTCGGAGGTGACCGGCATGATCTGTTTTTGTATCCCGCGTTTCTCGGCGATCTCAACGGCGAACTCATACCAGGTGCAGATGCCGGCGTTCGTCATATGATAGATCCCGTAACCACGGCCTAACAGTTCCTTCAGCGCACGGGCGAGATCCTCCGTATAGGTAGGGGAGCCGAACTGATCATTTACCACCCGGAGGTGGTCCTGTTCCGTGAGGAGTCGGATGATGGTATCGACAAAGTTCTTTCCGTTGCTTCCGAAGAGCCAGGACGTGCGAACGATATAGTAGCGGTTCGTCAGGGATGAGACGAACCTTTCTGCCATGAACTTTGACACGCCGTACCGGCTGACGGGGTTTGGCGTGTCCCATTCATCGTACGGGGCGGGTTTCGATCCGTCGAAGACGTAGTCGGAGCTGATAAGGACAACAGGACAGCGGATCTCTTCACAGGCAATGGCAACGTTCCGTGCACCGATGCCGTTCACCAGGTACGCTTTTTCCGGTTCTGTCTCACAGCCATCCACATTCGTAAAAGCCGCGGCATGGATGAGAAAGTCCGGCCGGGCATCCCGTATCTTCCTCACCGCATCGTCAAGGCTGGCTATATCAAGTTCAGCGCGGGAAAAGGGGACGAGATCAAGATCAGAAAAGACCTTCCCGACGGCATGGCCGAGCATGCCTCCTGCGCCCGTGAGCGCCACTTTCATCCGCCGAACCTCTCCCCGTACTGAAGCCGGTAATATTCGAGATATGCACCGGAGATGACACGTTCCCACCATGTCTTGTTCTCAAGATACCATGCAACCGTATCGGAAAGGCCCTGGTCATAGGGGATCTCCGGTTTCCATGAGAGGTCTTTCTCTATCTTTGCCGGGTCGATCGCATATCTCCTGTCATGACCCGGCCTGTCCTTTACAAAGGTGATGAGCCGGAAAAGGCCCTCCCTGTCCCTGCCGGTCATTTCGGCAATCACCGCGAGGAGGGTCTTAATGATGTCTATATTCTTCTGCTCGTTCCGTGCGCCGATGTTATAGACATCGCCCGCCTTTGCATGGTGAAATACCAGATCAACAGCCCTGTTGTGGTCGGCTACATGGATCCAGTCACGCACATTCTGGCCGTCACCGTACACGGGGATCGTCTTGCCCTGAAGTGCATGGGATATGACCAGGGGGATGAGCTTCTCCGGAAACTGGTAGGGGCCATAATTGTTCGAACAGCGGGTGATCAGAAGGTCCATCCCGTAGGTCTCGTGATAGGCACGGACAAGGAGGTCGGACGAAGCCTTGCTTGCGGCATAGGGACTGTTCGGGCTGATCGGGGATGCCTCGGTAAAAAGACCCTGCGGGAGAGAACCATACACTTCATCTGTCGAGACATGGAGCATTCTGCAGCGGCGCTCCCGTGCCGCCTCAAGCAGGGTTGCCGTACCGATCACATTGGTCCGCAAAAAAGGGGAGGAATCGAGAATGGAGCGGTCGACATGGCTTTCAGCAGCAAAATGCACGATCGCATCGAAGTCGAGGGAGCCGATCAGATCCCGGTCGCATATGTCTCCCCTGATGAAGGTATATCCCGGAAGATGCTCGACATCCGTAAGGTTTTCAAGATTGCCCGCATAGGTCAGCTTGTCGAGGTTGACAATGCTGTGTTCGGGATGTGCTAAAAGGAGATGCCGGACAAAGTTGGATCCGATAAAGCCGGCGCCGCCGGTGACCAGGATCTTCATCAGTCCATCCCGTAGAGTGAGGGCGGATCATCCTCATGCCGGACCTCACCTGCCGGCTTGGCCATCAAGACATATGACATGAAGGGGTCATAGTTGATCTCGTCTTCCCCAAAGATCTCCACAAGCCATCTGCGATCGTCATGAAACTGCTTCAGTTCTCTGATCAGAATGCCTTCCATATATCACAAAAAATTTTATATAGTATAGCATTCTCAGGGAGGTAAAGACTAAGATGGTCAAGCCGCTGAGCAGGGGATCAAACCGCTCTCTTTGTCCTGTGTGCGTTCTCAGATCAGCACGATGGAAGGCCGGGTGACCCTGCGAGCGGTGATCTCTAGCCCGGAGTAACATCACGGCGAAAGACAGCACCCGTGAAACTCTTTTTTGTATCCTTGGAAAGCGGATGCATGCCCGGAAATAACCCAAAAGGCGTCCTGATGAAGAATAACGGGTCTTATGAGGTGAAGGCCATGTTTACTTACTGTTTCGCGCGAACTCCTTGATGATCTCCTGACCGATGACGTTCCGCTGAATCTGGTTTGTACCTTCGTAGATCTGCAGGATTTTGGCATCACGCATCATTTTTTCAACCGGGTATTCCTTCATATAACCGGAGCCACCCATAATCTGTACGGCATCCGTGGTGACCTTCATACCCAGGTCAGTGGCAAAGCACTTTGCCATGGCAGAGACCTTGGAAACTTCTTTTGCGCCGCTGTCGATATATCGTGCCACGGAATAGATCAGCGCACGGGCTGCCTCAATCCCTGTTGCCATGTCGGCAAGCATGTGCTGAATTGCCTGAAAGCTGATGACCGGATGGCCGAACTGAACCCTCTTGCGGGCGAACTTTACTGCCTCTTCGTATGCACCCTGGGCAATACCCAGACCCTGCGCGCCAACGCCGGTACGCGAGCTGTCAAGGGTTTTCATGGCAACGATAAAGCCCATGCCCTCTTTGCCGATAACATTCTCTTTGGGGATGCGGCAATTGTCAAAGACGAGTTCCGTGGTAATGGATGCGCGAATGCCCATCTTGTTCTCTTTCTTGCCGAAGGTGAAGCCGGGGGTCCCTTTTTCCACGACAAAAGCAGAGGCACCGCGAGGCCCCTTTGCCCTGTCCGTGATTGCTATGATGGTATACACATCGGCAACGCTGCCGTTCGTGATCCACTGCTTGGTGCCGTTCAGGACATATTCATTCTTGTCGAGTTTGGCAGTCGTCTGGATGCCGCTGGCGTCACTGCCGGCATTTGCCTCGGTGAGACCGAATGCAACGAGCTTTTTGCCGGTGGCGATTTCGGGAAGGAATTTCTGCTTCTGGGCATCGGTACCGAAGAGCAGAAGCGGGTATGTTCCGAGGGCATTTGCGGCATAGGAGGTGGACACACCCACACAGGCGCGGGACAGTTCCTCAACTGCGATACAGAGTTCCAGGCATCCCTTGCCGAGACCCCCGTATTCCTCGGGGATGAAAAGGCCGAAGAGATCGGACTGAGCAAGCACCTTCATAATCTCCCAGGGGAACTCGCCGTTCTCGTCCAGTTCACCCCTTACCGGAACGATCTTCTCTTCGGCGATCTGTCTAGCAAGATCCCGTATCATAACCTGCTCTTCAGTCAAAAAATAGTCCATTAGTAACCCTCCGGGTATTCAATAGCTCCGTCAGGAACATATTCCCTTGAGACGGCTGACATTTTAACAGAATTATCATAAATTAGGGAAGAAAAGAAGTCCTCTGACATGGTGAATGCCGGTATAAAAAACGAATGCTGCCACATGTTTGACCAATGTCTTTCTGGAGTTCGGCAGATACCGATCAATGCCTGTTGAGTTCTGCCCGACTTGCGGTAACACCTTTGAGTCGCGGTCTTTTAGGGCTCTTTTCAGCCGCCTTGAGGCTTTGGTATAGATGAAAAGCCTGCTTCGGGCTGCTTTTGTCATGGACTACTGCTTTGACGGCCTGAATCATGGCTACAGGAGATTCAGCCTGGAAGATATTGCGCCCCATATCAACCCCTGCAGCTCCCCGTTTGATTGCATTGTAAGTAAGTTCCAATGCCTCTGCCTCAGGCAGTTTCTTGCCTCCTGCCATAACGATCGGAACAGGGCATGTTCGCACAACTTTTTCGAATCCGTCACAATAGTATGTTTTTACAAAATGAGCTCCCAACTCGGCTGCTATGCGACAGGCAAGTGAGAGATAGCGGGCATCTCTTCCCATGCTCTTGCCGACGGCGGTGACTGCGAGCACCGGGATACCGTATCGCTGTCCTTCATCGACAAGCTTCGCCAGATTGAGCAGGGTCTCCTTCTGATTGGGTGACCCGACATAGATCGAAAGGGCGACTGCAGCCACATTCATTCGTACAGCATCCTCCATGGATACCGTAATGCCCTCAAAAGAGAGATCCTCGTCAAGGACGCTGTTGCCTCCGGAGACTCTAAGCACAATAGGTGTGTCTGTCGAAGCGTCCACCGAGGTCCTCAGTATACCCCTTGCCGGCATAAGTGCGTCGGCATGAGGAAGGAGAGGCCCAATGGTTCTTCCTGCATCTTCCAGCCCGCTTGTGGGACCGAGGAAATATCCGTGGTCGACCGCAAGCATAACGGTCTTGCCATCAGATTTGATCACTCTCGAAAGTCTGTTTTTCAATCCCCAATCCATAGTATGACCTCCTTGCCTGGATGTAGTGATTTTCTCAGGGTTCTATTATAACCTTAAGTGAATTTCCTGCGTCTTCCACAAGTTGAAATCCCTTGGCCGTCTCGGCCAGAGGCAGTCTGTGGGTTATCATGCTGCGCACATTTATTCTTCCCTGTCTGATATATTCCATAGCAATGATATGTTCATTATAGTTCGCAGCGTATGATGACGTGAGTGTAATTTCATTGCGCCAGAACAGGTCGTTAACCGGCAGTGGAACCGCAGTATCCTTTGCTGCAGGAGCAAAGAAGAGGATGGTGCCTCCTCTGTCGATCGTTCGAAATGCGTGATCAATGGCCCTTTCGGCTCCTGAAGTGAGGATAATGATATCAGCTCCTCTGCCCCGGTTTGCCTTCCGGAAGAGCTCCGGAACATCATCGCCTGCATGTATGGCAAGGTCAGCGCCGAAACTCTTCGCCGTCTCAAGTCTGTAATCACTGATATCGGTAGCCGCCACGACCGATGCGACAAGGGCACGTGCCATCTGTATATGGAGCAGTCCTGAGATGCCGCTGCCGATGACAAGAACACTGTGACCGATCGAGGTGCCTGCAATGCGCTGACCTCGGAGGACGCAGGCAAGAGGTTCTATAAACGTCGCCTCCTCGAATGACAGAGTATCGGGCAGGATGAACAGGCCTCTTTCTACATTGATGGCAGGCAGCAGTACATACTCCGCAAATCCACCGGGGAAGAAATTAGTACTCCGCAGCGTATCACAGACCGTATGGTGTCCATTGCGGCAGTAGTGGCACGTGTTGCAGGGGACATGATGGGCAGCTGCGATCCTGTCGCCAAGCCTCAGACCTGAGACCCCATTGCCCATAGCCGCAACTTCGCCCGCCACTTCATGACCCAGTACGACGGGGCCTCTTCCGGCTCTGTACCAGTGCATGACATCGCTTCCGCATATGCCGCTTGCCTTGATCCTCATGAGAACTTCACCATCACTTGGCTCAGGTACAGGCATTTCCTCGATCCTGATATCATGAGCCCCAAAATATCGTGCAGTCTGCATGTTCATACCATCCTTTAACGTAGGGTAACTACGCGCTTATATCGATATCTGATATGATCAGACTCGGTGAACCAACGGGGCCATAGAACCTCATGTCATCTCCGACTGCGGAGACCTTGGTGAAGAACTCCAGCAGATTGCCAGAGATCACCGCCTCTTTTACCGGAAACGCGACCTCGCCATTTTCGATCCAGAGACCGGAAACGCCTATGGAGAAATCCCCTGATATGGGGTTTGCCGTATGGATACCCATGGCATCAACGACATACAGG
>QKDO01000062.1 GCA_003252075.1 Nitrospirota bacterium | reverse complement strand
CGTGTGGTTGTACAGTTTGCGCGCCTTCCGGCGTCGTTATGGACAGAGGGCATTTTGCCGTGACACGCTATTGCCGGAGTGGATGTGGCGTGAAGTACTGATATCTTTCTTTTGATATGTTACCCGGTGAAAAGATTGTCGCGGAAACGGTAAAAAGCCAGCCCGGTGCCATAAGATCCGTTGAGCGAAGCGAAAAGTGCATCTTTTCCGTATTAAGCACCCTGGTTATGATGCGAGCCAGACCCTTGTTGCAGGCAATAAGCTCATGGCCGAAGTGGCCGAGGAAAAAGATGGAGATATTGCTTCATTGGAAAATAAATCCCTTCTGGTCATTAGGTGATGAATAGGCAAGAATAACCTGCTGCCGGTAAAGTAATCCGGAGAAAAAGCCGGCCTTCGGATAGGTCCATGAGGCGTTACCGGAGAACCTGCCCAGGGAATATCGTATCAACGGTATCCCTTGTGGGCATATTGGTTCACGTGATCAATCTTGTATGAAGGGCGCGTTCATTTGCGTGCCAATGAATGCGTGTCTTCTGTCGTGCAAGTCAGCTCATAGGTGTTGCTAATAAACTTATAAAATAAAACTATCGGCAGATTCCTTTTTTTTGTTCGATAGTTATGGTATTTTTAATGTCATTTGGAAAATCTATTAGCCTTATAAAAATAATTAATTTTAATAGGCTTATTAGATTACGTTATAGTTTCTGCATCTGTCCTGTTGCAGAAGTTACGATTCCGGCACGAAAAACAACTCATTAAAGCATTGAGAAAGGAGTCCGTATATGCTGATCATTGGAGAGAAGCTGAGCATCATAGCAAAGCGGGTGAGGGAAGCTATGATGAAGAAGGACAAAGGGCCCATCCAGGAGATCGCAACAAGACAGTGGAAGGAAGGGTCGGGCGTGATCGATGCGAATATCGGTCCTGCTGAAGATGGCGGCGAGGAGCTCATGCAGTGGATGGTGACCACCATCCAGGAGGTTGTTCCTCTTCCGGTCTGTCTCGACACGACGAACTTCCAGGCTATCGAAGCCGGTCTTAAAGTCCATAATAACCAGTGGGGCAAGCCCATGATCAATTCCACGTCGAACGACCCCGAGCGGTTCCCTATCCTTGAACTCGGCGTGAAATACAACTGCGATGTCATCGGCCTTACGGTCGGCAAGGGAGGCCTTCCCGCTGATGCAGAAGAGCGGGCCCATATTGCAGCGGAGATCATGGGGCGTGCCATGGAGTATGGCCTGCCGCTCGACAATCTTTATCTTGATCCCCTCGTACTTCAGATAGCGACCTCACAGGACCACGCCCGGCACGTGATCAACGCTGTTAAGATGTTCCGTGAGATGAATGATCCGCCCATGAAGACCATTGTCGGGCTGAGCAATATTTCGAACGGCTGCCCCAAGACACTGAGGCCGATACTGAACAAGCATTTTTTCGTGATGCTCATGGATGCCGGTCTGACGTCAGCTATTGCCGATGCGCATGAGATGGCAGAAGCTATGAAGGAGAGGAGCATTATATCGGATGTGATGGCTGGCAAGGAGATTGCCGACAAACAGAAGATGACGGAGATACGCAAGACGGTCGATGTCATCATGGGAAGAACGCTGTACGCTCATTCCTATCTTGAAATGTAAAGGATAGCGGCAATGAAGCGTGTCCGTGACCGTTATTGCACACGGATACCGAAAACTGACACGAATACTATCAGGAGGTTTTATCATGGCATTTACAGAACCAAAAGAAACGTACTCCGGGAAAGTCTATCCGGTGACTATCGGTACCGGCGATAAGGCGGTAACCTGTGGCGGTGAAAATGTGCTTCCGTTCCATTCCTTTGAAGGAATTACCCCGAGCAGGCCGGTCATCGCGATAGAGATCCAGGACGTTCCTCCTGCAGACTGGCCTGACACGGTGAGAAAACCGTACGACGCTGTCAGCGGTGACCCTGTTTCGTGGGCTACATTCTGCCAGGACGAACTGAAGGCGAAGGCGCTTGCGCTCAGACTGGTCGGCACGCATCCTGACAGGGAGAACCGTTCTCCTGCTGATGCGGTGAAGACGGTGAAGGATGTCCTGGCGGCAGTACAGGTGCCGTTAATCATCCTGGGAAGCAATCATGCAGAAAAGGACACCTCAGTCCTCGTTGCTGTTGCTGAAGCGGCGAAGGACAAAAACTGCATTATCGGCAAGGCCCAGGAGGCCAACTATAAGACGATCGCTGCAGCCTCGATGGCGAACAACCATAAGCTCATCGCCATGTCAGAGCTTGATATCAACCTTTCAAAGCAGTTGAACATCCTGATCACGCAGATGGGTTTTGACAAGGAGAAGATCATTACCGACCCGATGTGCTCGGCCCTCGGGTACGGCATTGAATATACCTACTCGGTCATGGAGAGAATTCGGCTTGCAGCACTGACCCAGAATGATGTAACCATGCAGCAGCCGCTGCTGGGAGATGTCGGCATGTACGTCTGGAAAATCAAGGAAGCAAGTGCACCCGAAGCCGATCTGCCGCAGTGGGGGGCACTGGAAGAGCGGGGTATCGCATGGGAGGCTGAGACCGCGGCAGCGCTCATGATCGCAGGGGCCGGGCTCCTGATCATGCGACATCCGCGAGCGATCAAGGAAGTTGAAAATCTCATTGATGAACTGGTCTAAGGAGGAATAACCATGGCTTTGTCAGGCGTTGAAATATTCAAACTCTTACCGAAAACCAACTGCAAGAAATGCGGTTCCCCGACCTGTCTTGCCTTTGCGATGAAGCTTGCTCAGCGACAGGCGAGCATTGACGCGTGCCCTGACGTTTCAGAAGAGGCAAAGAAGATCCTTGGCGAGGCCTCTGCCCCGCCGATCAGGCCGATCACCTTTGGTGCGGGTGAGAAGGCGGTCAAGATGGGGGAGGAGACCGTCCTCTTTCGTCATGACAAGAAGTTCGTGAATCCCAGCGCTTTTGCCGTCGAAATCAAAGACACCCTTTCCGAGGATGAGATCGCAAAGATCTGCCAGCAGGTGATTGATTCAGAGATCGACCGGGTCGGCCAGAAGCTCAGGATTGATGCAATCATGCTATCCAATGTCTCCGGGGATGCCGGAAAACTCGAGGCTGCGGCAAAAGTTATTGCGGCTAAAGCTGCTGTTGTACCGGTGATTATCAGCACGACAAATCCCCAAGCTGCAGAAGCAGCGGTGAAGCTCTTTGCCGACAAGCGGCCGATCCTTTATGGTGCAAATACGTCCAATGCGGATGCGATGGCCGCTATTGCAAAGGCGAACAAGGCTGTCCTCGGTGTTGCAGCCAACGGTCTTGACGAACTCTCCGGCCTGACCGAAAAGATCAAGGGGCTTGGCGTGGCTGATATGGTGCTCGATTCAGGTGCACGCAAGGCAAAGGAAATAATTGCGCACAATACGCTTATCAGAAGGGCCGCTATAAAGAAGGGCGACAAGACGGTAGGATATCCTGTCATCAATTTCATGCAGCGGCAGGACAGCCTTCTCGAAGGATTGCTCGCGAGCGTTGGTGTTGCGAAATATGCTTCGATTATCGTCATGAGCAGCATAGAGAAATGGAAGAACCTCGCACTTTTCACTCTGAGACAGAATATTTATACGGATCCGCAGGTTCCGATGCAGGTTGAACAGAAGATCTACCATATCGGCGAGCCAAAGCCTGAGTCGCCGCTCTTCATCACGACGAACTTCTCACTTACCTATTTTATTGTTTCCGGTGAGATAGAAAACAGCAAGGTTGCAAGCAGACTGGCAGTTATGGACTGCGAAGGCCTTTCTGTTCTTACCGCATGGGCTGCGGGAAAGTTCACTGCCTCGAAGATTGCACAGTTCATCCAGGAGAGCGGCGTAGAAAAGGATGTCGCCAACAAGGAGCTCATTCTTCCGGGCTATGTGGCGATCCTCAGCGGTGCCCTGGAGGAAAAACTTCCGGGATGGAAGATCACGGTTGGGCCGCGTGAAGCAAACACGATACCGGCATTCTTAAAAACGCGATAGCGGAAATAAATCTTGATTATTTGGCGTGGGTGGGATAAATTAATACAACGGTTTAAAAATCTATTATCTGAAGTTAGCGTAGCATAACTACTTAATAAATTTACTATATAGGTTAGGGGGGCGGAGTCTGTATCAGCTTCGCTCTTTTTTTACCTGTAAGAGGAGGCCAAGATGTCCAAACTTATTGCTTCTGCTGCCATACGAGGTGCTCAGACGCTGGTAAAGCGTGCCGATGAAATGCTCCAGAAGGCAATCGCGGAAAAAGGAAAGGATTTTGTCTTCGAGTTCCCTGACACTGCCTTTTATCTCCCCATGATTTATGCCATGACAGGATTCCAGGTAAAGACTCTCGGCGACATGAACGTTGGTCTGGGGTTTGCCAAGGAACTGCTGCATGATGAGCCGGAGGAGCATGTCTGGAGGCCGTATCTTGGTGAAGCCCTTGACTCCGGCATGGCAACGCTTTTTGCAGAGGAGATCCTGCTTGCCATCCGATATGTCAATGGTCTCGAACCGTGCAAGGATCCTGAGACCGGCTATGTGTATAACGGATTTATCACGGACACCATCCAGAGAAACCTCGGCATACAGCTTGTCGACGGCACCATGCCCGGCTTTGCTGCGATCATCGGTGCAGCGCCGACAGACGATATTGCGGTTACTATCTGCAGGGAACTGCAGGAAAAGAATATCCTTACCTTCCTCTCCGGTCAGTCAAACGGCGACAGCGTTACCAAACAGCTTCTGAGAAAGGGCGTCGAGCTCGGATGGGACACGCGAATTGTCCCGCTCGGACCGGATACGGAACATACGCTCTATGCCCTGGACTGGGCCATACGGGCTTCGCTTATCTTCGGCGGCAAGAAGCCGGGTAATTTCAGGGAGCACCTGATGTACCAGAAGGACAGGGTATTTGCCTTTGCGATTGCGCTTGGTCCCATGGATGATATCAAGTGGTGCACCGGAGCAGGCGCAATCAATATGGGATTCCCTGCACTCTGCGACACGGATGTGCCGGTCATCCACCCCACGGGTGTCTGTACCTACGAGGAGGTCGACAAGGAGTTCGACCATGCAAAGATCGTCCAGAAGGCCATCGAGATGAGAGGCCTCAAGATCACCGTCGAAAAACCGCCGATCCCTGTTGCATATGGCCCTGCCTTTGAAGGTGAGCGGATCAGGAAAGAAGATACCTTTATTGAATTCGGCGGGCAGAGAACTGCTGCATTCGAATGGGTGCGGTCGAGAGAGATGGAAGAGATCGAAGACAACAAGGTCATCATTGTCGGCGAAAACTGGCAGGAGAAATACGAAAAAGGCGGCCAGCTGCCTCTCGGGATCCTTATTGAATGTGCCGGAAGGAAAATGCAGAAAGACTTCGAGTCGGTTATTGAAAGGAAGATCCACCACAACATCAACGAGGCCCAGGGTGTATGGCATATGGGACAGCGTGACATCAACTGGATCAGGATCAGCAACAACGCCAAGAAAGACGGATTTACCCTTGAGCATCTCGGCATCCTTCAGGCGACCATGACTCACCACCGGTTTCGTTCCATTGTCGACAAGGTTCAGGTAACCCTCTTTATTGATGAAAAGGACGTGAAGGAAAAGCTTGAAGAGGCCCGCGCTGCCTACAAGGAGCGTGACCAGAGGGTCGGCAGCATGACGGATGAGGCAGTAGATATCTTTTATTCCTGCCTGCTCTGCCAGTCCTTTGCGCCGGCCCATGTCTGTGTCATCACTCCTGAGAGGCTCGGCCTTTGCGGAGCATACAACTGGCTCGATGGAAAAGCGGCATTTGAAATTGATCCGACAGGCGGAAACCAGCCGGTGCCGAAGGGTGAGCTGCTTGATCCAAAGTACGGCCGGTATACCGGCGTAGATGATTATCTGAAGAAGGCGTCAGGCGGTGCCGTGGAGACGCTCAATCTCTATACGATCATGGAGAATCCCATGACATCATGCGGATGCTTTGAATGCATCCTTGCGATCATCCCTGAGGCGAACGGCGTCATGATCGTGAACCGCGGACATACGGGCATGACCCCCATGGGCATGAAGTTCTCGACGCTTGCAGGTACGGTCGGCGGCGGAGCACAGACGCCGGGCTTCATGGGAGTCGGCGTCAACTTCATCACCAGCAAAAAGTTCCTCTACGGCGACGGCGGCATCAAAAGGATCGTCTGGATGCCCAAGGCGCTGAAGGAGAGGATAGCGGAAGAATTCAAACAGAGGGCCGGAGAGGCAGGAGTCCCTGATCTCCTTGACAAGATAGCGGATGAGACGATATGTGAGGATTCAGAGAAACTGCTTGAATATCTCTCGTCAGTGGGACATCCTGCATTGGAAATGGATCCGATTATCCAGTAAGAAAGGACGGAGGTAAAGATGGAAAAGAGAGTGCATAGCGCAACCCCTGCATCAGAAAAGATAGTCGAATGGGGCGAAGAGAATAAGATGGAGACCTGCTTTGACAGGGCGGAAAAAATGAAGCCCTGCCCGATTGGCAGGGAGGGAGCATGCTGCAAGGTTTGCCATATGGGACCGTGCAGGCTTGTTGGAAAAAATGCAGAAGAAGAGGCCCGCGGCGTATGCGGGGCAACGCTCCCTACGGTTGCAGCACGCAATATGCTGAGGATGATAGCCGCAGGGACCGCTGCGCATTCTGACCACGCGCGCGGGATGGCGTATACGCTCCTTTCTGTGGCAAACGGTGAGACGAAGGATTTTAAAATAACCGACGTACGGAAACTGTACCGTGTAGCTGGATATCTTGACATCGAATTCGAGGGCAGGCCGGTCACGGATGTTGCCCGTGATGTAGCGACGAAACTCATCGAGGATTTCGGCAGGCAGGGAAAAGGTGAGGTGTACTTTGCGAAGCGTGCACCTAAAAAGACCCAGGAGCGCTGGAAAAAGTGGGGCATTGTTCCAAGGAGTATCGACAGGGAGGTTGTCGAGGCGATGCACCGCACCTGTATCGGTGTTGATCATGACCCGGATCATCTCCTGTTGCACGGGCTCAGGACTGCGCTCGCCGACGGCTGGGCGGGGAGCATGATATCCACGGACATTACCGACATCCTTTTTGGAACACCGATGCCGGTAAAGGGCGAGGCGAGCTTCGGCATATTCAAGGAAGACGAGGTGAACCTTGTCGTGCACGGGCATGAACCCCTGCTTGCAGAGATGATCGTTGATGTCATCGATGAGCCCGATTTGCTTGCGTACGCTCGGTCCAAGGGAGCGAAGGGCATTAATCTCGGCGGCATGTGCTGTACGGCGAATGAGGTGCTCATGCGGCACGGCATAGCGACTGCCGGCGGATTCACCAATCAGGAACTCGGCATCATGACAGGCCTCGTCGATGTTCTTACCGTCGATGTCCAGTGCATTATGCCTGCCATGGCAGACGTTGCAAAGAAGTTCCATACCAAGGTGATAACCACATCAGAAAAGGCTAAGATCCCGGGTGTAATGCATCTCGAGTTCGACGAGCACCGGGCCAAAGAGATCGCCCGCGAGGTGGTCAGACTGGCGATCGACAATTACCCTAACAGGAAGGTCACCGGCAGCCATATAACCGATAAGTTCCCGGTCATTGCTGGGTTCTCTCAGGAGTATATCGAATACATGCAGGGTGGACAGTGGCGCGCGTCCTTCAGGCCGCTCAATGACGCAATCATGGCAGGCAGGGTGCGCGGTGTCGTGGGTCTTGCCGGATGTGATAACCCACGGGTGCCGTCAACAGGACTCCACCGGTTCCTCGCAACAGAGCTAATCAAAAATGACGTGCTGATCGTATCAACAGGTTGTGGATCGGCCGCCTGCGGTACAGCAGGCTACCTGACTCCTGAGATGGCACTTGAAAATGCCGGACCCGGCCTGCGCGAGGTATGTGAAGCTATCGGTATCCCGCCGATCCTTCATCTCGGCGCTTGCGTTGATAATTCGCGGATCCTGACCATCGCCAGCGCCATGGCTGCCGAGGGAGGTCTCTCTGACGAGATCGGCGGCATGCCTGCGGTTGGCATCGCCCCTGAGTGGATGTCCGAAAAGGCCATTGCTATCGGATGCTATTTTGCTGCATCCGGTGTGCCGGTTATATTTGGAGGAGAGTCGCCGGTAGAGGCAAGCAAAGAAGTCACACGGATCATGACAGATGTCTGGTTCGAACGCTTCAAGGGAGCGTTGCACTTTGAGCCGGATCCGGAGAAAATACTCACCATGGCTCTTGACTATATTGACAAGGCGCGGGAAGCGCTTAAACTGAAGAAGTATGAGCCGGGCAAATTCGGCACGGAAAAGGTCCTGATGGATATGGCTGCACGCCGTGAGATCGAGAAGGCTGCAAAACCACACCTCGGTTTTTGAGCGCAGAGAGAGTTAAATGAAAAAGCCCCTGCCCGTCCGGGCAGGGGCTTTTTTTGTCTGTGCTGAGCGCTGCCGCTCAATCCCAGCTTGATTCTCCCTTCACGAACGCATGGATGTCTGCAGCCGCACGCTTGCCTGCACCCATGGCGCTTATCACGGTCGCAGCACCGGTTACGACGTCGCCGCCGGCCCAGACGCGTCTTTTTTTCGTTCTCCCAGTCTCATGTTCGGCCACGGCCGTGCCGTATTTTGTTCGCTCCAGTCCATCCGCGTCTACAAAGACGATCGGGTTGGGATTCGTGCCAAGGGCCATGATGACCGTATCGATATCCATATCGAACTCTGAGCCCTTGCGTTCCAACGGTTTTCTTCTCCCTGAGGCATCGGGTTCCCCCAGCTCCATGCGGACGCAGCGGAGCGACCGCACATGGTGCTTCTCGTCCCCAAGGATCTCGATCGGACTGGTGAGGAAGTCAAATATGACCCCTTCTTCTTCGGCATGTTCAACCTCTTCATGACGGGCAGGGACTTCGTCTTTCGAGCGGCGGTAGACAATATGTACCTCACCCTGTTCTCCTGCGTTCTTCTGCGCCGCCAGTGCCCGAAGTCTGAGGCTACAGCGTGCAGCATCCATGGCCACATTGCCTGCGCCGATGACGGCGACCTTCCTGCCGAGCTTGACCGGCGTATCGTAATCGGGAAACTGATAGGCCTTCATCAGGTTTACCCGGGTCAGGAACTCGTTCGCAGACATCACGCCATTCAGATTAATGCCGGGGATGCGCATGAAGGAGGGCAGTCCTGCTCCGGTACCGAGGAATACTGCATCGTATTCAGCGAGGAGTTCATCAAGCGTGTACGAACGGCCGATAACATGGTCAGTCTTGATCTGGATGCCGAGACACTCTACAGCGTAGTTCACCTCGTTATGCACCACGCCTTTCGGCAGCCGGAACTCGGGGATGCCATAGATGAGTACACCTCCCGGACCATGAAGCGACTCGAATATCGTCACATCGTGTCCTTCACGACCCAGGTCAACAGCGCAGGTCAGGCCGGCAGGACCGGAACCTACCACTGCTATTCTCTTCCCGGTCTTCGGAGCCTTTGCAAGCGGGCAGGTACGATGTGCAAGCTCAAAATCGCCGACGTAGCGTTCAAGTCTGCCGATTGCCACCGGGTCACCTTTTTTTCCCAGAATGCAGTTGCCCTCGCACTGGCTTTCCTGGGGACAGACCCTTCCGCAGATCGCCGGAAGGTTATTTTTAACTTTCATCCACTCAACCGCCTGGACCATATCTCCCTCACGCAGCGCCTTGATGAACTGGGGAATCAGGACGCCGACGGGGCATCCCTGGACGCACTTGGGGTCCTTGCACTGGATGCAGCGCTCGGCCTCTTCCCTTGCGGTCTCCGGCGCATAGCCGAGCGCTACCTCATCGAAATTGCCCCGCCGGACATGCTCATCCTGGTTCGGCATCGGATGCCGTTTGATCTTCATCCGGTCAGCGGGTTTCAGCTCCGCCATCATTTCCTCCCCTTCATGGTCTCGCCGTCTATCCGGCATTTATGTTCATAATATTCTACCGCTTCGCGCTCCTCGTCCTTGTAAAAGGAGAGGCGGGAGAGCAGACTGTCCCAGTCCACTTTGTGACCGTCGAACTCCGGTCCATCGACACAAACAAATCGGGCGCCCTCTTCGAGGAGCACCCTGCAGCCGCCGCACATGCCGGTACCGTCGATCATGATCGTGTTCAGGCTGACTATGGTAGGTACAGCGTGGGGCTTTGTGGTGAGTGTTACGAATTTCATCATGCTGGCAGGGCCGATGGCCCAGACCTTGGCGACACGGTTGTTCTTGTCTTCAAGAAGTTCTTTCAGTGGTTCGGTGACCAGACATGCACGTCCATGGGACCCGTCATCGGTGCAGACGATAAGGCTGTCCGATACGGACATCATTCTGTCTTCCCAAAAGAGGAGGTTCTTTGTTCTTGCTCCGATAATGGAGATAACCCTATTGCCTGCTTCCTTAAGAGCCCGTGTGATGGGATAGATCGGTGCGATGCCAACACCTCCGCCCATGCAGACGACCGTGCCGTAATTCCCGATTTCCGTGGGATGCCCGAGCGGACCAGCGAAAGACGCCAGGGTGTCGCCGGGGGTGAGTTTGCCAAGCTGCTTCGTGGACTTCCCCAGTTCCTGGAAAATGATCGTTATTGTTCCGGCTGCGCGGTCGTAATCAGCGATCGTCAAAGGAATCCTTTCACCATACTCGTCGATGCGAACAATAACGAACTGGCCGGCCCTGGCACTGCGGGCCACATGCGGGGCCTCAATTACCATGAGTTTAGTGACATCGGTGAGGACCTCTTTTTTTACAATGGCATACACTGGTTTGTCTCCTCATGCTCGGTAGTTCAGGGAATACATCCTCTGCTTATACTATAAGTTATTTTAATGGATCAATAATAAAAAGGGTGGATTTTTTCTGCTCGTGACGCCTCAATGGGTTTTTTGCCAGGAAGAGAACTCCTCGGTGCTGACCATGACCGGGTAAAACACCGCATGTTTTGCATGCGGCGGTTATGTAATCGCCGGGGAGATATCAATGAAAAGAATGCAAGAAAAGTCTGGTAAAAGTTGGATATTTGTGGTAAATTTTAAGCCTACGGTCTACTGCTGGAAACAGCGAAGATGACGTGTCACAGGGAATTATTTCCTGATGCGGAAATTCGCGGGACGCAGGTCTGTCAATAGAATTCTTGAGGTGAACCAATGAATGTTGAAGAATTGAATGTCGATGAGAAGATTGGGAATGTGAAAGATGTCCTGTCGGAAGCCCAGAAGAAACGGGGCGTTCTTATTCATGCGTTTCAAAGCATTCAGAAAGAGCACAACTATCTCCCGGAAGACGTTCTGAATTCTCTTTCGAAGAAGCTGAACATACCCTTGTCAGAGGTATACAGCACGGCATCGTTCTACAAGCACTTTTATTTTAAGCCAAGAGGAAGAAACGTAGTCTGTGTGTGCGTGGGAACCGCCTGCCATGTGAGGGGCGCCAGCAAGGTGCTGGAGAAGATAGAGGAATCATTCGGCATTAAGGAAGGAGAAACCACTGCTGACATGGCAATGACCCTGGAAACGGTCGGGTGTGTAGGATGCTGCGGACTGGCGCCGGTCGTGACGGTCAACGAAGAGGTTGTCGGCGACCTTAATCCGAAAAAGGTTGATGAAGTAATAAAAATGGTTGAGGAGAAATAGGCCATGGGCAAATTACAGACCATAGCAGATCTCACGAATCTCAGAAGACTCCTGGAGGAAGAGACCTTCAAGCCTGATGTCGCAAGGATACGCCTCTGCAGCGGAACGGCATGCACGGCGACGGGAACCCCAAAGGTTCTGACCGCCCTTGAAGAAGAGGCCGCGAAAAGGGGTATCACGCTTGATGTTGTCAGGACCGGCTGCCAGGGATTGTGCCAGAAGGGCCCTGTCATGAGGGTTGAACCGCAGGGCATCTTTTATCAGAAGGTCAAGCCGGACCATGCGAAGTCCATTCTGGCATATACCGTTGTCGGAGGGACACCCTTCCGGCAGAGCCTTTACCGTGAAAATATTCTGAGCGAACCGATACCCGAGATGACGGATGTCCCTTTCTATCAGAAGCAGCTCAGAATCGCGCTGAGAAACAACGGTGTTATCGATCCGAAGAACATTTACCATTACATTGCGGTCGGGGGATACCGGGCGCTGGAGAAAGCGCTGGGGTCCATGACGCCGGATCAGGTATTGAGCGAAGTAGATAAGGCGAATCTTCGTGGCAGAGGCGGCGCAGGGTTCCCGGCAGGCAAGAAGTGGAAGCATACTAAGGGCGACAAGACAAAGGTCAAGTTCGTAATTGCCAACGGAGACGAAGGCGATCCGGGTGCATTCATGGATCGCTCGGTCATGGAAGGCGATCCTCACAGTCTTTTTGAAGGTATGCTCCTGTGTGCATATGCAATCGGCGCTGAATACGGGATGATATATGTCAGGCATGAATATCCGCTTGCGGTCAAGAATCTTAGCCTTGCCATCAAACAGGCTGAGGACCTTGGTCTGCTCGGCAAGAACGTCCTCGGAAGCGGGCTTAATTTCACGATCGATATCCGTGAGGGCGCCGGTGCATTCGTCTGCGGCGAGTCCACTGCCCTGGTCGCGTCCATTGAGGGAGAACGAGGTTTTCCGCGGCCGCGGCCTCCGCGCCTGTCCGAGCGAGGAGGCGGCCCATGGGGCTATCCGAGCAACCTCAACAATATCGAAACCTATGCGTGCGTGCCCCCGATAATCGAGAAGGGTGCTGACTGGTTCCTGGGCATCGGCACAAAGACCTCTCCCGGCACAAAGGTCTTCGCCCTTACCGGCAAAGTCGTCAACACCGGTCTTGTCGAAGTTCCGATGGGAATCACCCTCAGGGAGATCATCTACGACATTGGCGGTGGTTTGATGAACGATAAGAAATTCAAGGCTGTCCAGACAGGCGGCCCCTCGGGTGGCTGCATTCCTGAGCAGCATCTCGACCTGCCCGTTGATTTCGATTCGCTGGCCAGTGTTGGATCCATGATGGGTTCGGGCGGCATGGTCGTCATGGATGAGGACAACTGCATGGTCGATGTTGCCAAGTACTTCCTCTCGTTCTGCCAGTCCGAGTCATGCGGAAAATGTCCGCCGTGCAGGATCGGGACCTATCAGATGCTCGAGATCCTCCAGCGGATAACATCCGGCAAGGGTGAGGCGGGAGACATTGAACGTCTGGAGGAGATCGGAAAGCTTATCAAGGACGGCGCATTGTGCGGTCTTGGAAACAGTGCACCGAACCCGGTACTCACCACCATAAAGTACTTCCGCGAGGAATACGAGGAGCACATCCATGATAAATACTGCCGTGCCAAGGCATGCAGCGGGCTCGGCAAATTCAGGATAGAACATGAAGAATGCTTCCTCTGCGGTCTCTGCAAGGAGGCATGTGCCTTCGATGCCGTGAAGGAGACGCAGGACAGCTATTTCATTGATCAGGACTACTGTACCAAGTGCAAGGCATGCTATGCCGCCTGTCCGATCAATGCGGTAAAGGTGGAGAAACAGGCAAGACGTGCTGTGAAACAGGAGGTTGTATGAGCGAAACCCCCAAGATAGAGGAAGCGACCAAAAAAGATATGAAGGATGTGTTGGCCGCGGTAAAAGATCTCAAGTGTCCGATCCAGAGATCCCTGGTATTTGTGGAGGAGTTCCTTTCGGAACCGATGTGCGGCAAATGCCATCCCTGTGCCCTCGGCAGCTATGAAGCGCTGGTGCGATTAAAGAAGATCGCCGCCGGCACGGGAAAGCAGGCGGATGTCGACGCTGTCCAGAGGATTGCGGACCAGATGCTCGAAGGGTCACGATGCATAAAAGGCAAGGATACCGCCAAATTCCTCCTTACCGCGCTGAAAACGGAATCATTCCGGGAGCATCTCGAAGGTCACTGCGAAGAACACGAATGCTCATCCTATGTCATTTACCGCGTGGTCCCCGAGAAGTGTGTTCTCTGCGGTCTTTGTCAGGAGGCCTGTCGGTACAATGCAATACTGGGTGAAAAAAAGGTGTCCTACCGTTCAGGATATTTGCCGTTTGAAATCCGGCAGAAGCGATGTGTGAAATGCGGTGATTGTTTTACGGCATGCACCTATGGCGCGATAGAAAAAATTGAAGAAAATAAAGCAGCTCTGGTTTAAAGAGGAGGAAGATATGGCAAACAAGGTAAATCTGAAGATAGACGGAAAAGATGTAACGGTCGCAGAGGGCACGAACCTCATAGATGCCGCGGAAACGGTAGGCATTCATATCCCGAACCTCTGTTATATGAAGGGAATGAAGGGGATCGGCGCCTGCCGACTCTGTGTGGTTGAAGCTGAAGGCGGGAAAGCACCGCTGATTGCCTGTAATACCAAGGTCAAGGAGGGCATGAGCATATCCACCACTACCGAGAAGGTTCAGGAGATCAGGAAATTCGTTATTGACCTTATTCTCTCCATGCATCCTCTTGACTGCATGACTTGCACAAAGGCCGGCGTATGCAATCTCCAGCAGTATTCCTATGACTTCGGGATCAAAGAGTCGAGTTTCACCCGGAAGAAATTTGGCTATGCCACGGATGAGGCGAACCCGTTTGTGAAACGCGACCCTGAGTACTGCGTGCTCTGCAGCAGGTGTATCAGGGTTTGCAAGGGCCAGGGGACTGATGTCCTTGAGTTCACCGGCAGGGGGGTCGGGGCCAAGGTGGTGACGGCGATGGACAGGCCGCTTCAGGAATCGGGCTGCACTTTCTGCGGCAGTTGCATTGATGCGTGCCCCGTAAACGCCATTCTTGAGGCTGACCGCTGGAGAAAAGGCCGCGAGTGGGAATATGAAAAGACAGACACGGTTTGTCTTGCTTGCGGCAATGCCTGCAGTATAACCGTCTCGACAAAAGACGGCATGGCTGCAAAGGTTGTTGCAGGTGCCCCGGAAGGGAGCGTTGAACGATATATCTGCGCGATCGGGAGGTTCGGTTTTGACAGTAACTACAGCGATATGCGCGTCAAGACCCCGCTGAAGAGGGTTGGTGGAGAACTGACGGAGACGACCTGGGAGGATGCCATTGCCCTTGCGGCAAAGAACATCAAGGATGCGGGTGCGGACGCAGCATTTGTGACCAGCGGTTCTATCCTGAACGAAGACGCAGTGCTGCTGAAAAAGCTCGCTTCTGATGTGGTGAAAACGAAGAATATTGATTCGACGGTAAGTCTCTACTCTGATGAGGAGGCCATGATGGGAGGTACTGCAGACCTTGACGCAGCAGACCTTTTCATCATTGCCGGAACCGCGCCTGATCAGTGGAAGCGGGTGTTGCCTGCGCTGGATGCCGTTGTCAGGAAAAAGATGAACAACGACGGAGCGAAGCTCATCGTCATCAACTCCGGAGAACCGAGGATAGCTTCTGCGGCCTCGGCGCTCCTGAAGGGGGATGAGGTCAAGATGCTGATGGAACTCGGGCAGGCGCTGATAGCCAAGGGTGCCAAGGCTCCGAAGGAAATGGTTTCTGCTCTTGCCGCGGTGAATCCTTCGGACGAGGCCATGAGCGCTGCCGATCTCTTTTTGGCATCGAAGAAACCGGTCATCCTCGCCAGCCCGTCACTGTTCAAAGCAGCAGCGAACCTCTCCCTGCTGAAGGGAGAAGCCGTGGCGGTTCCTCTGGAGGCAAATGCAAAAGGTGTCGTTGCCGTGGGCCTGACATCCAGCGGAAAGAAATTTCAGGATATCCTGTCGTCACCGACCAAGGCAATATATGCAGTTGGTGAAGTGCCGGTCAGCAAGAGACCCGAAACGGGATTCCTGGTTGTCCAGGCGTCTCACATGACGGGACTTGCGGCTCAAGCAGATGTCGTCTTGCCTGCAACTTCGGCGCTTGAATCAGAAGGTTCGATCATTGATTATCTTGGCAGGATCAAGAAGGTCACAAGAGTGTGTGAACCCTCCGGAGATGCCAGGCAGAATGGCGATATTTTCATCGCCGTTGCAGAAGCAATGGGCGCGGTACTGAAGCCCGTCAAGGACTCGGACGTCAAGAAGGCAGCAAAGGTAAAGGCAAAAATCGCCTTTCATCCCTTTAAGAAGGATATCGGACACGATGTCGACGCAGAGGTATTTATCGGTGATACGACCGGAACAATTGTTCAGGGGTCAAGGCTTCTCTGGCTGAAGCAAGTTGAAACTGCCTCCGTGACAGCCTGAAGAAGACGGTCTCTCCAAGGCGCATCCTGAGGGATGCGCCTTTTTTTTACTGCTCTGAGAACATTTCCTGTGGGGAAGAAGGAGCGTGCATCATTAGCCTCCGGCTGTTTTCCGTGCTGCAGTGTGATTGCCTTTGTCCTTGGCTGCAGATTCTGCCAAAAGATGTGCAATTGCTGAACGCGAGCTGATTTTCATGGCCTGCGCGGATGGATTTCAGGTAGAATAGCAGAAATGTTCCGCATGGCGATCAGGAATACCCCATGATTAGACATCTTACCCGTGTCTGTGTGGTACTGCTCTGTTTCCTCAGTTCGGTCGGACATGCCTATGATGAGACCTATGAAAAGGCGGTGAGTTACTTCAAGAGCAGGGAATACCGGAACGCTATCCCGTATCTTGAGCAGTTTGTTTCCCGCACGCCTGACCCTGCCGGCTATTATATGCTCGGGTACGCATTTTACCAGCTCAGCGACTTTGAAAAATCACGTGAATATTTTGATGCTGCATACCTGATCGATCCTGGCTTCAGCTCGGATAAGGTCCCTGCGCATGCCGGTCGCTCTGATGAAGAAGAGCGGCTCATTCATGACGCACTTGCGCTTTCCGGAACCAGGCAGCAGATGGCATATTATGTCGATATCGTGGTGAGCAGCGTCCCTGATGTCCAGGGAGTCATGAGCAAGGAAAGGACAAAACAGGACCTGCACGCCATCATCAGGGATTCCTTCGGGCAGGGTAGGCTCTATCCCTCTCTGGTCAGTGCCTTCAGTGGCCGATTCAACAGGGCACATATACGTGCTGTTATCCAGTGGCTGAAGTCTCCGCTGGGAAGGAAGATGGCAACACGTGACTTTGGGACAACCACCGCGGAAAAGTTACCACAGTCAGGGGCATGTGAGAATATGTATGAGAAATTGCCGGAACGGCGGCAAAAGATCCTAGAGGATATGGAAAGGGCTTTCGGCATGACGGATCTCAACATCGATATCGTTTCCCGCTCCCTGTTCGAGATGCTCAAGGGCATGCAGTCTCAGCTGGCTGACCGCAGCTCCCTGAGCTCTTCTGAGATCGATGCATTCGTAGAAAATGTGCGAAGCATGCCGCGCGGGCATTTGACGAGACATATCCTGTATTCCCTTTCATGCCAGTACCGGGATTTTACGGACGACGAGATCAGGGCCGCCATGCAGTTCTTTGCAACGCCTGCCGGAAGGTGGTTCCATGAAACACGAAGGGATGCTCTGCGTGCAGCCATAGGAAAGGCTTCCCGGGAGACGGGTGAGAAGGTCGGCAGAACACTTGCCCTGAAACGTATCGCTGTCTGACGTGCTATTGCGGTTTTTTCCTGCTCTGTTCGGGTGAATCCGGCGCTGTTTTTTCTTCGCCTCTCTTCTCATACTGACCCAGTTTTTCCTGGATCTGTATGATGGTTTCTTTGCCGATGCGGGCTGTTTCCTCTTTCACATATCGTTCGACGAGCTTTTCCGCATCCTCTTCCTGTTCACCATCAAGCATGAGATAGGCAACATCCCCCATACGCCGGATGATATTCTCCCGGGTGTCATCCTTGACAATCTTAACTTTGCTATGTTCGGCTTCAAGAATCCCGGCAATATAGTTCTTCCAAAGTTCTTTTTCAATGTCATTGAGGGACGAGTCATCGGTGAGCACGGGAAGCGTAACGGTGATGTCATAGGTGATCGTAATATCATGGATGAGGATGTCAACATGGACTTTGTCGTTTTCCTCATCATACTCCGTGGCATAGGACAGCTCATAGCTCCAGCCCATTGTCCAGGCAAAGGCCGATGTCTGACGCTTCCGGGTCTTCTTATTGAACGGACCGTTCTCCTCTGCCGATTTGACGATCTCGGCAAAGGTTTTGCCGAAAACAGGATAGAACTCATACCGGATGTCAGGCCGGAGACCCAGACTTAGGGCGACCGAGTATTTCTGAGATTTGTGTGCCGGAGTCGGCAAGGATTTTCGTAGTGCGGGGACAAGATTTCCCGCCGCGTCGAAATGCTGAACGATCTCTCCCCAGGAATGGCCGGGAAGCAGAAAAGCCAGGAAAAACGCGAGCAACAGGGCGTATCGCCTCATGAAGTAAGCATACTATTCTTTTGCGATGAAAGCAAATCAAAGAGAGGCCAAATTCCCATTCAATCTGTTACAATATCAGCGCGAAAGGAACCCTTACGGCGAACCATGGAAGATGTCTATAACGTAAAACTGCCGGTATTCGAAGGCCCGCTTGACCTCCTTCTCCATCTCATCAGGGAGAACAAGGTGGACATCTACGATATCCCCATTTCCCTTATCACGGGAGAGTACCTCACGTACATCGGAATGATGAAAGAACTGGATCTTGAGATTGCCGGAGAGTTTCTGGTCATGGCTGCAACCCTGATCCATATCAAGTCCCGGATGCTTCTGCCTCCTGACGAAGAAGCGCCGATGGAGGAGTTGGAAGACCCGCGCCTCGAACTCGTGCAGCGCCTCCTCGAGTATCAGGCATACAAGGACGCTGCCGGCATCCTGAAGGAAAAGGAGGATGAAGCGCTCAAGATCTTTGGCCGTGAAAAAACAGAATTTGATGCGCAGAGGGCGGAAGAGCAGCAGGAGCTCTATCTGTTCGACATCAACCTCTTCGATCTGCTTGGGGCATTCAAAAGGATCCTTGATACCGCACCACCTGAGGTCAGGACCATTACCAAGGAAACGCTCACCGTCAAGGACCGCATGATGCATATAGCCGAAAGGCTTGAGCATATCGATGCAGTTCGGTTCGAGGAGCTCTTTTCGGACGTCGGGGGGCGGGTGCAGCTTATCGTTACGTTTCTGGCGCTCCTTGAGCTTCTCAGGCTCGGTATGGCACGAGTTTATCAGGAGCAGGATTTTGGCAGCATCTGGGTGATCAATCCGCACAGGCAGCCGTCTGGTGCTGCAGGGCCGACGGCGGGACAACGTCCGGATTATCCGGCGGAGCATGCAGCAGCACAGGACCAGCACGGTCCGGCACATAATGACAAGGTGGTATCGCAGCCGGCCATGACAAGAGACTTCAAAGATACACTAAACCTCCCCAAGACAGATTTCCCGATGAAGGCTAACCTTTCCCAGCGGGAACCCGAAATGCTCCGGGACTGGGAGAGCAGGAATATCTATGCGCGGATGCAGGAGAAAAACCGCGGTGCGGCGCCATACATCCTGCACGACGGCCCCCCCTATGCAAACGGGCATATCCATATGGGGCATGCGCTGAACAAAATTTTGAAGGACGTGATCGTCAAGTACAAGATCATGAAGGGATTTTCAGCGCCGTACATTCCCGGATGGGACTGTCATGGCCTGCCGATTGAACTGCAGGTGGACAAGAACCTGGGAGAGAAGAAGAATACCGTCGCAGTCCTGGAAAAGCGTCAGCTCTGCAGGGAGTATGCGGCGAAGTTCGTAGACATCCAGAGGGATGAGTTCAAGCGTCTCGGGGTTTTTGGCGACTGGTCGCGGCCATATCTTACCATGACCTTTGATTACGAGGCCTCGATCGTACGGGAGTTCCAGACGTTTGTCAGGAAGGGCTATGTGCAAAAGAGGAATAAACCTGTCCACTGGTGTCCCTCGTGCATAACTGCTCTCGCAGAGGCGGAGGTGGAATATACGGATAAGGAATCCCCTTCGGTATTCGTCAAGTTTGTGCTGGACGATGAGAATGTCGAAAAATATATGCCTGAACTCAGGGGTAAGAAGGTCTTCGTCATCATCTGGACGACCACGCCGTGGACGCTGCCAGCTAATCTTGCTATTGCATTTCATCCCGACCTGGAATATGTTGCTGTTGAGCAGGACAGCGAAGTCTTTATCGTTGCGGACGGTCGGCGGGACGCGCTGAAGGAACGGATCGGACTTTCCGGGGCGGTCCTTGCGAAGTGGACAGGGAGAGATCTTGAGGGGATCGAGGCGGTACATCCCTTTATCGAAAGAAGATCACGGGGAGTCCTGGGAGAATTTGTTTCCCTTGAAGAGGGCACAGGCATCGTACATATTGCCCCGGGCCATGGCGAGGACGACTATGAGATCGGACTGAAATACGGCCTTGATATCTATGCGCCGGTTGATGACGGCGGAAAATTCACGAAGCAGGCAGGAGACCTTCAGGGGCAGTTCGTATTTAAGGCGAATGATGCTATTGTGGAGACCTTGAAGGCAAACAACGCGCTGATCCGGGAAGAAAAGATATCGCACTCCTATCCTCACTGCTGGCGCTGCAAGAAGCCGGTTATTTTCCGTGCAACAGAACAGTGGTTCATTTTCGTGGAACATGATGGACTGCGCGCGAAGTGCCTTGAGGAAATCGACCGGGTGGCGTGGGTCCCGAAATGGGGCAGGGATCGTATTTATGCCATGGTCGCAAACCGTCCTGACTGGTGTGTTTCGCGGCAGCGGAGCTGGGGCGTACCGATCACGATCATCACATGCAATGAGTGCGGAAAGTTCATAACGGACGAGACCGTACTCAATACCATCGTAGGCTTCGTGGAAAAGGACGGAGCCGATGCATGGTTCGTCAAAGAGGCAGCGGAGTTCCTGCCGGAGGGATATTCCTGTCATGCATGCGGATCCGCGGAGTTTCGCAAGGAGATGGACATCCTTGATGTCTGGTTCGATTCCGGAGTAAGTCATGCCGCTGTGGTCGAGAACGATCCGCGGCTCACCTGGCCTGCAGACCTCTACCTTGAGGGAAGTGACCAGCATCGGGGGTGGTTCCAGAGCTCACTTCTCGCTTCGGTCGGTACACGGGGGACCGCGCCGTACCGTACGGTACTCACGCACGGCTTTGTTGTTGACGGGGCAGGGAAAAAGATGTCAAAGTCGCTGGGAAACGTCATTGCCCCGCAGGAGATCATCAAGAACTACGGCGCAGAGATACTTCGCATATGGGTTTCCGCTGAGGACTACCGCGACGATATCAGGATATCCAAGGAGATACTGAACCGGCTTACCGAGGCATACCGCAAGATCAGGAATACCTGCCGGTTTCTTCTTGGAAACCTCTCCGACTTCGACGACGCGGATTATTCCGGCATCCTCCAGGAGATCGACCGCTGGGCAATGAGCCGGCTGCAGGGCCTTATCCGCAAGGTAACCCGGGCTTACGAAAACTTTGATTTCCATGAGGTATTTCATGCGATCCATAACTTCTGTGTCGTGGATATGAGTGCAATCTATCTCGATATCCTCAAGGACAGGCTGTACACTGCAAAGACGGACGCTCCGGAACGGCGTGCGAGCCAGTGGGTCCTTGCCGAGATCCTTTCGGTGCTGACCCGTCTCATGGCGCCGGTACTTTCCTTTACTGCCGAGGAGGTTTGGGGACATGTCATCACGAAAGGCAGCGGGGCCGGGGCTGCAGACGATGATTCAGTCTTTTTCGCTTCTTTTCCGGGGGTGCAGGAAAAGTTTATCGATACGGATCTTGAGCAGAGATGGAAGGATCTCCTTACGCTGCGTGATGAGGTGAACAAGGCTCTGGAGGTCAAACGTGCGGAGAAGTTCATCGGCAACTCTCTTGAGGCGCGGCTCAGCATCTCCCTGCCGGATGAGTACCGAAAGCTCGCAGCGGCCTATGCATCTTTTCTTCCCATATTCTTCCTGGTATCATCGGTGCAGCTCAGCGATGAAAGCCTGCCTGATGCGTATGAAGGCGTTGCTGTCAAGGGTCTCCGGATACGGGTTGAGCGCGCAGCAGGCAGCAAATGCCAGAGATGCTGGAACTGGAGTGAAAGCGTCGGGACCTTCAGCGATATCCCTGAGGTCTGCGATAAGTGCTACAACGTTGTTGCATGAAGAAACGGGTACTGCTGTCGCTCCTCATCGCCATGGTAACGGTGCTCCTTGACCAGATAACGAAACATCTGGCGAAGACCCATATTCAGCCACAGGAAATGATCAGTGTTCTTCCCTTGCTTGATCTCGTGAATGTCCGCAATCAGGGTGCCGCCTTCGGTATCTTCAGCAGCTTCGGCAATACCTTCTTCATCTCCATCTCGATCATTGCGATCATCTTTATGGCCTGGGTCATTCTGAAAGACAAGGAGGACTATCGGATCTTCGCCCTGCTTGCCGGCGGAGCTGCAGGGAACCTTATTGACCGGGTCACGCTCGGATATGTCGTCGACTTTATTTATTTCGGCACGGGGGGGTACCGCTGGCCTGCGTTCAATGTTGCCGATTCCGCGCTTTCCATCGGCATGGCCCTCATGGCAATCAAGCTCCTGAGGGGCCGGCGGTAATGTTCCCTGTCCTTATCAGGATAGGCCCGATCACGATCCATACCTATGGCTTCCTGATCGCCACAGCTTTTCTCCTCGGGCTGTGGCTTGCCCTCAGGCAGGCTGCCCGTGAGGGACTATCGAAGGAGAAGATAACGGACATTGGTTTTTATGCGCTTTTTGCCGGCTTAATCGGTTCCCGGGTCTTTTTTATAGCCACGGAATGGGGGCATTTTTCGGCCCATCCCCTTGATATGCTCAAGATTTGGGAAGGCGGCCTTGTCTTCTACGGCGGGGTAATTTTTGCCATTCCGGTTGCGGTGTGGTATGCCCGAAAGCAGGAATTGTCATTGTGGCAGACCGCGGATATCTGGGCGCCGTCCGTTGCCATTGGTCATGCTATCGGCCGGCTGGGTTGTTTCTGTGCCGGCTGTTGTTACGGCCTTCCTACAGACCTACCCTGGGGCGTTACCTTCAGCAATCCCGAAACCCTTGCCATACGAGGCGTGCCTCTTCATCCGACGCAGTTATATGAATCCGGGGCCGAGCTTCTGAACTTTTTGATTCTTCTTTTCATCCGGCGCAGAAAGGCCTTTCATGGTCAGCTCTTCTGGGTGTACGTGCTGAACTACGCCGTGATCCGGGCACTGATCGAGCTCTTCAGGGGGGATACCGAACGAGGGTTCATCCTGCCCGGCATATCCGTTTCCCAGGGCATTAGTGCGGTGATGCTGGTAACGGCGTGCATATTTCTCATGAAACTTAGGCAGCGGCGGACCTGATATGAGAAATGCGGCAGTTGGGATAGGCATTGTACTTACGCTGACCTGGGGCATTCTGGCCTGCTCATCGGGCATCGAAAAAAAGAAGTTCGATGGGCCACTGAAGGCTGCGCAGGCGGTTCAGCAATCCATTGACAACCTCGATGATTATGAAACGTTTGCCAAGGTGTTCGATGTCTTTGCGAACGAGGTGCTTGCTCTCCGGGATAACGTTGCGAACGAAAAGGAACAGAAGCTGTTCAGAGATTATACTGACCTTCTCATGACCTACCAGGACGGTTTTCTGCTCTGGGAATATAAGGTCGAATCGGCGCAGTACTCCTGGATCCCTGAGGGAAGGATATACCTCGAACCCAAGATCAAACCCCTTGCCCTGAAATATCACCTGCCGGTTCAGTCACATATCGTCGAACTGACGCAGCATTCATGGAAGAGCGTACCGGCTGATTCGCTCAAGATCATCTGGGAGCGGGCAAGACTTCAGTACGGGAAGCTCAGGTCATAGCGAGAGCAGCTTCGCCCTGACCTCGGCGCGGACATTCTCAAGCATTTTCTTCCTGTCTTCGTCCGTGACATAGGGGACGGAAGCGTAATAGATGTGATCAATGACCTCCATGCCGCTGAAACGGAATATGCCGGAGTCAATGGTCTGCGCGAAGCTTCGGTACATATCCAGCTGCTCGTAGTCCTCCCGTGACGCTCCTGTGGTCGTGACGAGAAATACCTTTTTGCCGGTGAGCAGGCCGACACCACCAGTCTCGTTGATCTCATAGGCAAAACCATAGGAAAAGACACGGTCGATGTACCCCTTCAACATGGCGGGCATTCCGGACCACCAGAGGGGATAGACAATGATCAGGACATCCGCTGCCCGTATCAGTTCCTGCTCTAGCTGTACATCGCCGCGTACTGACCCGTTCGTGATTGCTAACAAATCACTGGCAGCGAGCACGGGATTGAAATGCATGGCGTAGAGATCTCTGCGCAGGAGTTTCTTCCCTGCTTTCCTGAACTCCTCGAGGATGACATGCACGATGGCATGGTTGAAGCTCTTTGGGTGAGGATGCGCATAAATAAGCAGATGGTTCATAATGTCTTCCTTTCAGGCGAATTGCCGGTGATCTTCAACGCGCAACTCCTCGCGACTGATAGATTATCACAGAGACAGATAAGCCTTCGGGTTGAGGTCAGGGCCGGCGAACTCGTTCTTCAGAAACCGGTGAAAACCGGCTGCTGCGATCATTGCAGCATTGTCCGTGCAGAGAGAAACGGGAGGGATGAACACCTGTACTTTTAGTTCCTCACCCATCTTTTTCATATTCTCCCTGAGGACCCTGTTGGCGGATACGCCGCCCGAAAGCGTGACCCTTCCGATCTTCTTTTTTTTCACTGCCCATTTCGTCTTCCTGACGAGTACGTCCACGACCGCAGCCTGGAACGACGCAGCGATATCCCGCAGACGTTCAATGCTCAGTACTCCCGGCTCCATTCCTGGAATCCTCTCTCCGGTATGCTGAACTTCTGTCTTCACATAGTTACGTACCGCAGTCTTGAGCCCGCTGAAACTGAAATCATATGTTTCCGGGAGATAGGCACGCGGGAAGGATATTGCACCGGGATTCCCCTCGCGTGCAAGGCGGTCGATCAGCGGCCCGCCGGGATATCCCAGTCCCATGAGCTTTGAGACCTTGTCATAGGCCTCTCCTGCCGCGTCATCACGGGTTCTGCCGAGCAGGGTATAGTTGCCGTAATCTTCTGCGACGTAAAGGCTGGTGTGACCGCCCGACACGATGAGCGATATGAACGGGAAGTCAGGGGCGTGTTCTTCGAGAAAAGGCGAAAGGAGATGCCCTTCCAGATGGTTTACGGCTACCAGGGGGATATCCCGGGAATAGCAGACCGCCTTTGCAAAAGAGCAGCCGACAAGCAGAGAACCGATGAGCCCGGGACCATAACAGACTGCTATCGCAGAGAGGTCGGAGAGCGTAACCGCAGCCAGCCGGAGAGCCTCTTCAACCACCGGAAGAATCATCTCAATATGCCTTCTGGAGGCAAGCTCCGGCACAATGCCGCCATATTTCGTATGGATTTCAGACTGGCTGGATACAATATTTGATACGATTTTTCTGCCATCCTCCACGACCGCAGCAGAGGTGTCGTCACATGAAGTATCTATCCCGAGGATCAGCATGAGCGGACACTACCGATGCGTCATCGAGGGTCTGCACAGAACACCCGGTTTCCTACGGGGAGGGCTGCTCATAGACATTCACCCCGTTGGGCAGGTTCAGGTCGAAAAGTGAATCGTTAAGACCGGGATTTATCGTGATGTTGTTCAACCGGATTTCTACAGTGTTGGAGCGGCCGTCCTGTATGGTAAATCCTTTAATGGGAAATCCTGTCTCGGCCAGGAAGACCGTGATCGATACGATGCCAGACATAGCCTTCCGGGGCTTAAGCTGCAGTATATGCTTCTTCCCCGTAACTACGAACTCTTCGCGCAGGTTCCCCATACCCGTCAGAAGCACGACCGGTGTCTGGCCATAGGCCTCTTTTGTGAACGCGGAGCGATATGCCTGATTGTCGCCTTTTTTGTAAATAAGGACCGTGTCATTGTTGATAAGCAGGTCCTGCGCTGCCTTGCCTTTATAAGCCCATTTCATTTTGAGCGGCCTTTTGACGAAGAACTCTCCGTTGTAGGTGTCGCTCTTGTTCAGATCCTTGATGATATTTTTCTGGACGAAGCTCCCTTTCATATCCGTGATCCCCTCATATGCCTTCTGGATCCGCGAGACCGCATCGTCAACGTCCTCTCCCCGGACAGATGGAGAGAACAGGGCCTGCAGGATAATAACAAGGCATGACAGCAGGATCCGTATGCACCCCCGCCTGCTCAATGCGACCTCCTCAGGAAATCCCGCGGCTTGCCTGCGCCTTTCGGGGGACCTACAAGTCCGTCATCTTCCAGAATCTCCATGATGCGGGCAGCCCGGTTATAGCCGATCTTGAATCTTCGCTGCAACGAGGATATCGATATCTCACCCACGGACTCTGCGAATTCCATGGCCTTGTAATACATCTCATCACGCTCGTCCGGTCCGTCATCAGCGGAGGGAGGCGCCTCGATCGGTATCTGCTCAAAGATCGAATAATCCGGCGTGCCCTGCGGCTTGACGAAGTCGGTGATCGCGTGTATCTCATCCTCGGTCACCAGTGCGCCATGCACGCGCTTGATGCCCTGGCCGGAGAGCATGAGGAGCATATCGCCCTTATCGAGAAGCTGTTCCGCTCCCTGCGTATCAAGGATGGTGCGTGAATCGATCTTCGACGTCACCTTGAAGGATATCCGCGAAGGAAGGTTTGCCTTAATGATGCCGGTAATGACATCGACAGAGGGCCTCTGGGTGCCGATGATGAGATGAATGCCGGCAGCCCGTGCCATCTGCGCAAGCCGGGTGATCGAATCTTCAACCTCTCGTGATGAAGCGAACATAAGGTCGGCAAGCTCATCGATGAAGATGACAATATAGGGTATCTGCTCGTCTTCGGGTGCGACCCGGTTATAGCCCTCGATGTTTCTCGCAGCTTTTTCGGCAAGCAGCCGGTAGCGGCGCTCCATTTCAAATACCATCTTACGCAGTGCCTCGGCAGCCTGCTTGGGATTGGTGATGACCGGCGAGATGAGGTGCGGGATATCATCATACATCGAAAGTTCAATGAGCTTTGGATCGATCATGAGCATCTTCACCTCCCGCGGGGATGCCTTGAAAAGGATGCTCATGATCATGGAGTTGACCGAGACGCTCTTGCCCGCCCCGGTCTGGCCTGCAACAAGCAGGTGCGGCATCTTGGTGAGATCGGCTATCACCGGTTCTCCGGAGATGTCCCTCCCCAGCCCCAGCGTCAGCCTCGAAGAGCTTTTCAGAAAACGTTCCGATGAAACCATGCCTCTCAGCGAGACGATCTCGCGCTTCTTGTTCGGCACTTCTATGCCGATTGTGTTCTCCCCGGCCAGCGGCGATATCCTGATGCTCTGGGCCTTGAGCGCAAGCGCAAGGTCATCGGCAAGAGAAACGACCTTGTTTATCTTGATGCCCGGAGCCGGTTCGAACTTGTAGAGCGTGATGACCGGGCCCGGCTGGACCGTGGTTATCTCTCCCTCAACGTCAAAATTCGCGAGCGTATTTCTGATCAACTCCCGGTTCTGTTTTATCTCTTCATTGGAAGGGCGCGCAGCCGTTGTATCGTAATCAGAAAGCAGTTCGAAGGAGGGCAAAACATAGCCGTCTCTTGAACGGGCCGGCCCCTGCTGAGGCCGATCCTTCTGTCTTGGCTCAGGTTCAGGCTCGGAATCCGGTTCAATGGAATGCACGGGTTCAATGATCTCCGGTTCGAACAATTCCTCAGGTTCCATAATCAGGACATCGTCCTTGAGTATGCCCACCTTCTTCGGCTCCTCTTTTTTTCTCCGCACGAAGAGGGACGGCGTGATGGCAACGGGGATCAGGAGAACGAGGGAGGAAAAAAAGCATGACAACGCAAGAAGATACGCGCCGGGGACCGAGAGATACCGCACAAGGACACCCGCAGTGACTGAACCGGCAATGCCTCCAGGATTATTTCCGGAGGACAGATGGAAAGTCTTGAGCAAGAGCGCTGAAAGCAGCGAGACAGCTAACAGGAGAAGCAGTGTGCCGAGGAGGTATATTTTTTTCTTTTCTCTGCTGAGAAGTCTTCGTATGCCATATGTCATGAGTGCAGCAGGCACCAGGTACGCAGCGAAGCCGATACATGACATGAGCAGGTCAGAGGCATGTGCGCCGATCACGCCGCCGTAGTTCCGAACCGGGGATACGGCATAGGTGAAGAACGAGGCGTCCCATTTTGAATAGCTGGCGAGGCTGAGTCCGAGGTAGACGCTGAAAAGGACCGATACAATCCCGGCGATCTCCTCCTTTATCCTGCTTATCTTCTTAGCCATAGCCCCGCAAGGATGATAGCTGCAAGTCCGAACCGGTAATAGGCAAATGCATTCATCGGGTGTTTCCTGAAGAAGGCCATGAGAAAGCGTATTGCAGCGAAGCCGGTGAGCGCCGATGCGATGAAACCGGTCAGGAACAGGCTCATGTCATGATCTCCCTGGCCGGTCAGCAGCTTTCTGGCATGGAGCAGGGTTGCACCCGCGATGATCGGCGTGGAGAGGAGAAAGGAGAAGCGTGCCGACGACTCACGCCCGATGCCCCGGAAGAGTCCCGCGGATATGGTAATGCCCGAGCGGGAGACGCCCGGGATGATGGCAACCGCCTGTGCGATCCCGATGGTCAGTGCATCTCCAAGGGTGATCTTTTCAAATGCCCTGTTCCGGTTCAGCTTCTCGGCAAGAAGCATGACGCAGCCGAACACGATCAGTGATATGGCGATAACGGACGGACTTCTCAGCGTATGCTCTGCAAGATCGTTCAGCAGTACCCCGGCTATTCCCGCCGGAACGGAGGCGATAACGATCAACAGGAAGAGCCTCTGTTTTTTGAGGATGAGTTCTATCCAGTCCTTCCAGAAACAGATAAAAAGTGCGAGCAGCGTCCCCGCGTGGAGCGCAACGTCAAAGGTGAGCGAGTCCAGTTCTCCGGACCAGTGGAAGAACCAGGGGAACAGGATGAGATGAGCAGTACTGCTTACCGGCAGGAACTCAGTAAATCCCTGCACAATCCCTAAAATCAAGGCTTCTATCATGTTTCTGATTATAGCAGATTTGCCGTGTAACTATCCTGAAACGGCTTCCTAGACCTCAAAGATCAGCGGCATGATCATGGGCTTGCGGTCCATGGCATTCCTCAGGTATTTCTTGAGCACGCTTCTGATTTTTGCCTGCACCAGGGTTTTGTCGGCAACGATCTCTGCAGACATTTCCCCGAGGGTTCGTGAAACAAGTTCCTTGACGTCATTGAGCACATCCTGTGAGGCGTCCTCGAAGATGAATCCCCGGGAAATGATCTCCGGCCCGGAGACGATGCTGCCGGAAAGCTTTTCGATGGAGATGATCACGATGACGATGCCGTCGTGGGCAAGCCTTCTCCTGTCGCGCAATACCATGCCCTCGACATCGCCGACCCCTTTGCCGTCAACGAATATCCTGCCGCTGGTAACGGTACCCGCCCTGCGCGCCTCATCCGGAGAAATCTCCAGCACATCACCGTTTTCCAGATTGAAGATGTTTTCCCGCGGAATCCCGATCTTGTCCGCGAGCCTCGCGTGATAAAACTTGTGACGGTATTCTCCGTGCACCGGCATGAAATATTTCGGTCTCACGAGATTGAGCATCAGCTTCAGTTCTTCCTTGGATGCATGACCCGAAACATGGATTTCCGACACTTTTTCATAGATGACGTTTGCTCCCCGCCGGAAAAGGTGGTTGATGATCCTGCCGATGGAATGCTCGTTGCCGGGGATGACTTTGGCAGAGAGGATCACAATGTCGTCCTGCTTGATCTTTATCTGTTTGTGTTCGTCCGTGGCAATACGGGAAAGCACGCTCATCGGTTCACCCTGGCTGCCGGTGGTCACGATCACGACCTCGTTGTCCTGGAGGGTTTTCAGCGCATCCAGTTTCAGCCAGGTGTTTTCAGGGATCCTGAGATATCCAAGGTCAAGGGCTATCTGGGCATTGGCGACCATGCTTCTGCCGGAGAGGATCACTTTTCTGCCGAACATGACTGCGACGTCGATCACCTGCTGTATCCGGTGGATATTCGAGGCAAAGGTGGCGATGATGATCCTCCCTTTCGCCTCGGAAAAGATATCTTCAAAAGCCCTGCGCACTTCCTTTTCCGAGAACGTGAACCCTCCCCGTTCGGCGTTGGTGCTGTCTGAAAGGAGGAGCAGGGTGCCTTTCTCTCCGTATTCTGAAAACTTGTGGAAATCCATGAGCTGGCCGTCAACCGGTGTGGGGTCCAGCTTGAAGTCGCCCGTATGCACAACGAGGCCTACCGGCGTCCGGACGCCGTATGCCACGCCATCGACAATGCTATGGGTCACGCGGATCGGTTCCAGGGTGAATTCGCCTTCCCGGATGATATCCCGCGGCATGATGGAGCGCAGCTCAATGTCTTCAAGGTTGTGTTCCTTCAGCTTCTCCCTGACCAGGCCGAGCGTCAGCGGTGTACCGTAGATCGGCACCCGGATCTCCCGGAGCAAAAAGGGAAGAGCGCCGACATGGTCCTCATGTCCGTGGGTGAGAAAGATCGCCCGTACCTTTTCCCTGTTCTCGATGACATAGGTAAAGTCAGGAATGACAAAGTCAACGCCGAGCATGTCTTCTTCGGGAAACATGAGGCCGGCATCGATGATGATCATGTCTTCCCCGTATTCCATGACCGTCATGTTCATGCCGATTTCTTCGACGCCGCCGAGAGGAATGACCGAAAGCACCTTATCCATTACTTCTCATACCAGCCTTTCAACGGAAGTATACCTTCGCTTCGCTGCCCGCGGAGCTGGCGGGTTCAGCGTCTGTGCTGTGCTCATTGCCGGGGACAAAGCAGCAGCTCAAGGAGCGCTTTCTGCGTATGCAGGCGGTTTTCCGCCTGGTCAAAGACAACGCTGTGCGGTCCGTCCATGACTTCGTCCGTTATCTCCTCGCCGCGGTGAGCAGGCAGGCAGTGCAGCACGATCACATCCTTCTTTGCACAGCTCAGAAGCCGTGCATTGATCTGATACCCGCTGAACTTTCTTTTCTTTTCTTCTGCAGTGCTTTCCTGCCCCATGCTTACCCATACATCGGTATAGACGGCATCTGCCATCCCTGCAGCTTCCCGGGGGTCCCGAAGTATGACAATCTCACTCCGTGCCGCTGCACGGGAGTTCTCCAGTATCTCCGTATGCGGTTCAAAACCTTCCGGGCAGGCAACAGCAAGGTTGAAGCCGAGAACGGAAGCTGCCTCGATCAGCGAATTGCATACGTTGTTGCCGTCTCCCACGTATGCTACTTTCAATCCTTCAAAGGCCCCTTTCTTTTCCAGCAGGGTCATGGCATCGGCGAGTGCCTGGCAGGGATGCCGCAGATCGCTCAGCCCGTTGATGACCGGTATTGAACTGTTCAGGGCGAATGCCTCGATCGTCTCATGCGAGAACGTACGCATCATGATAGCGTGGAGATACCGGGAGAGCGTCCTGGCCGTATCAGGCAACGTCTCTCCTCTGCCAAGCTGCAGCTCCGCAGGTGTCATGCAGATGGCGTTGCCGCCCAGCTGGTATATGCCCGCCTCAAAGGATACCCGCGTCCGCGTAGAAGGTTTTTCGAAAAAAAGTCCAATATTCTTACCCATGAGCTGACAGAGGCCGGCATCCTTCCCTGCCTTAAGGTCAATGGCCCGTCGCAGCAGTCCTGTTATCTCATCCCGGGTGAGATCAGTCAGTTTGAGAAAATCCTTTTTCATACGTCTCCTTTACGATAGCGTGTCAAACACCTGCTCGAGGACATCGGCAAGACTGTCTATCTCCTTTTCCGCGACGATGAGCGGCGGCATGAACCGCAGGACATTGCCTGCGGTGCAATTGATCAGCATCCCCCGCTCCATGCACGCCTTCACGACCGGGGTGCCGTCCCGGAGCAGCTCCATGCCGATAAGCAGGCCCATGCTGCGGATGTCCCCAATGATCTCCGGGAAGTCCTTCTTCAGGTCTTCGAGCCGCTTCCGGAAATATTTTCCCATCCTCTTGCACTGGTCAAGGATGAATCCGTCTTCGAGCACCGCCTCAAGCGTTGCCAATGCCGCAGCACATGCCAGCGGGTTTCCGCCGAAGGTCGAACCATGCGTGCCCGGCTGGAACGCCTCAGCCACCTTGTCCGTGGCAAGCATTGCGCCGATCGGGACCCCCCCACCGAGCCCCTTGGCAAGGGTCATGATATCGGGCGTCATCCCGAAATGTTCATAGGCGAAGAGCTTGCCGGTCCTGCCGACGCCTGTCTGCACCTCGTCGAGGATCAGCAGGACATTATTGTCATCACACAGCTTCCTCACCTGCCGGAGGTATTCCGGATCAGGAATCCGCACGCCGCTCTCTCCCTGTATCGGTTCGAGCAGGACTGCGCAGGTCTCATTGGTTATTGCATTCTTCAGGGCTTCGATGTTGTTGAACTCGACATGCCTGATGCCCGGCAGCAGCGGATCGAAGCCGACCTTGAACTTGTCCTGTCCTGTTGCCGTCAGTGTCGCAAGCGTCCTGCCATGAAACGAGTTGACCGTCGCAATGATCTCGAACTTGTTCTGGCCGATGTGCTCCTTGAAATACCTTCTGGCAAGCTTCATGGCAGCTTCGTTCGCTTCTGCGCCCGAGTTGCAGAAGAACGCCTTGTCCGCGAACGAATGGGTCACCAGCATCTTGGCCAGCCTGGTCTGGGGTTCGATGTGATAGAAATTTGAAACATGGATGAGCCGCTGAACCTGTTTCTGGACAGCGACAACAACCTTGGGGTGGCAATGGCCGAGACAGTTCGTTGCAACACCGCCGACGAAATCAAGGTATTCCTTGCCGTCCCAGCTCCATACCTTGACACCCCGCCCTTTTTTGAGCACAAGGGGAAACCGGTTGTAGGTGTGCATCAGATAGTTAGCAGAATCTTCGAGTATTTTTTTCGTTTCCATTGGACATAATAACGTATAACTATTTGAAAAATCAAACAAAAATGGCTTTGACAGAGATTTCTGCATAATGGTAGAATCACTTCATGAAGATCGCGGTGACCGGTAAAGGCGGCGTGGGCAAGACAACCCTGTCATCTATCTTGAGCTATCTGTTCGCTGCAGAGGGTAACAAGGTCATAGCTGTTGATGCTGACCCTGATGCCAATCTTGCCTCTGCTCTCGGCGTTTCACGGGAGGCAGCAGACAAGATCAGGCCGATCGCTGACATGAACGAGCTGATCGAAGAGCGCACCGGCGCAAAGCCAGGAAGCGCGGGTATCTACAAGCTCAATCCCAAGGTCGATGACCTTCCCGAAGGCCTGGGGTACCGGATCGACGGCATAACCCTTCTTGTCATGGGCAAGTCTAAGGCGGCGTCATCGGGATGTTATTGCCCGGAGAATGTCCTTCTCCGCAGGCTCCTCAAGCATCTTGTTGTGGAGCGAAACGAAGTGGTCATCGTGGATATGGAAGCGGGCATCGAGCACCTTACCCGGGGCACGGCCGATTCCGTCGACGCGTTCATTGTTGTTATCGAACCCGGTCAGCGCAGCATCCAGACCGCGGGCGTTGTGCAGGATATGGCCAAGGGGCTCGGCGTAAAGAACGTCTTTGTTGTTGCAAACAAGATCCGCGGAAATGAGGACCTTGCATTTGTAAAAAAAGGCATCGGGTCCATGGACCTTGCCGGGTATATCAGCTTCAGCCACGCGATCATGGAAGCCGATATCAAGGGCGATTCTCCGTTCAAATTCTCACCGCAGACGGTTGAAGAGGTGAAGAGCATCAAGGCTGCGATCGAAAAAGTCCTGCATGCGGGATAAGGCAGCCCTCCGGAAGGAGATGCTCGCCAGAAGGGACAGCATCCCTGGTTTGGTCAGAAAGATCAAGGGCAGGGCTATCGAAGAGCGCCTCTTCAGCCTCGGTGAATTTCAGCAGTCGAAAACGGTCTTCTTCTTTGCTTCATTCAGGTCAGAGGTGGATACCTTCAACATGATCAGGAGATCGCTGGACGAAGGGAAACGGGTGGCGCTTCCGCGCGTTGAGGGAGCGGACCTCGGACTTTACCTGATCAAAAGCCTTGATGAGGTCGCTCCCGGGTTTATGAATATCCCGGAACCCGTGGTCCTGACCGATGACCGGAAGGTCGGCATCCGTGATGTTGATGCCGTTATCGTGCCGGGTGCGGCCTTTGACCGAAGCGGCAACAGGTTAGGCTACGGCGGAGGTTTCTATGATCGTCTTCTTGCAGGGATGCAAAGGACTATCCCCATTATTGCTCCGGCATATGAAGAGCAGGTTATCGATGCTGTTCCCGCAGACCTCCATGACGAAAAAGTGAGCATCATTGTGACGGACCGGCAGGAGATACGCTGCACCCATGAGTTCGTGCCTCTGCAGTCAGATAACCCTGTCAACGGTGAGCAAACGCCGTTTTCATGATTGCATCAGCAAAGAATTGCTGAAGAGGGCAGAAAGGTTCAAGTCCCCGATCTTGAGGAAGGAAGTAAAAAGACCGCTTTTCGCGGTCTGGGGCCATCGTTTATAATATGGTAAAACAGTCACCATGGCACTTCTTCGGAGTGTTTGAGAACAGACAGAGGTGAAAGCGGGGGACGTGATTGGACTATAAGGACATGCGCAGGGAGGAGCTCGAGGCACAGATGGAGAGGATGCAGCGGGATCTCGAAGACCTCGAAGAGACCATTGGCTTTAACCTGATCAATACCTCAGCGCATATAAGCGGTGGGCAGGTGAGAAACGATGAGGCCTCTCTGACAGCGCTCAGGGAGCAGATCGCCGTTATCCGCCAGCTCTTGAATAGCTCGAAGGCGTAGCATGAGAGACCGCACGACCACGGGCGGTCCGGTAACACGGCAGCGGTGCTTACCGAACATTTTGTTCCGGTCGGACCGGCAGTAGATTACTCCTTTTTTTCCGGCTCCTTCACCTTTGTCCATGACTTGTCAGGGTCGAACGTCTTTATCGCCTCTGCTCTGCGTCTGGTGTTTTTCCCCAGGTTCTTCTGATAGATGACCCCCTCCTGGTTCACCACAAAGGTCATCACCCCCGAATTGCCGTATTCAGCAGGGTAGGCGACGAGCCCGAAGCCGAGGATCATCTTGTCTTTGACCACGTAATTATAGGCACCTCCCTTTGCATGCTTTCCCTGGCCCTTCAGGACTTTGAAATAATACCCGTGGAACGGATTCAGCTCGGGGTTTGCATATCCTTCCTTGGCAGCCTGCGCTACCAGCGGGCCGAGGGGGCTCTGTTCTTCGCCATCCTTCGCTTCCCAGTAAAGTCCGTCATGCTTTCCTGCGCGGCTGACGATCCTCTGCGCGAACTCGACCAAACCGGTGCCGTTGCAATTCTTGCTCGCGTATTCATGCTGCGCATCAACATATGCATGCAGCACATCCATCACACGCAGCTCATTTCTACCTACTCTGCGGTTAAGGATCTCCCGTTTCCCTGACATGCTGTCAAATACCCATTGGCCGCCCTTCTTGACAACCGGAATGGGCATAGGCCAATTGTCATCACCTGTGCAGAGGATTGTCTTTCCGGCAGTCCCCTGCTGAAGCGCATTCTTCTGATCATATGACCTGAGAAATTTTTCACGGCCGACCTTATCAGCGAGATCATCGCCTGAAGATACGAGTTCTTTGCCTCCTGGGCCGAGGACGGTTATCAAAGCCTTCACATCGTTAGCACGTATAGCTGCTACCAGGGCCTGGACAGCCTCTTCAGGCGAAGCAAACTTTTTCTGAGCTTCTGCCCGCGCATTGGGCGCAGCCCACGGCAGGAATAAAACGGCAGGTAAGGCAAAAAACAACATGAACCACCAGTGCCCGGATCCATGTGTATGATGTGCAAAACTTTTCATATTTCCTCCCTATTGTATCGAGCAGCGCTCACAAAATATATCACAGCCGGTTCGATCCGCTACCTGCGGGCTCCACCGCCCTGTCCTCCACTCCGAGCTCCGCCGCTCTGTCCGCTACCGCGGGCTCCACCGCCCTGCTGCGAAACATTGCCCCGGGAGCCGCCGCGTTGCTGTTGCACGCCTCCTCCCCCTCCCTGGCGCTGCTGAATGTTGGCAGTCGGGCGTCTCATCTCCTGGCTTCGGAGACTCTGCCCTCCGCGTTTGCCGGCCCTGCGTTCGAAACTGCCCTCACCAACTCCCCTGAAAGGGGTTTCGGTGCGAGGAGCGCCTTGCACCCTTTGCCCCTTAGTTCTCATACTTGGCTGTGCTGTCGTCCCCCGCTGCTCGATACGCTCCCGGGATCTTTGACGATCTGTTGTCGTTCCAGGGGTTATCGTTCGCTGCCTATCCCCCAGTGAAGGATATCCGCGTACCTGGGAGTCAGGTCTCCTTCTCTGGGCCGGTTGCTGGCCGAAGCGCTCACTCGTTCTTCTGTCCCGGTAGGCGACCCCGTGTCTGTGGACAGGGTCATGCTGCCATTGATGCTTCCCAAAATCACGGTCGTGGCGCCGGTGAAAATGACGTGTCCTGTTAAAATCTACAAAAATGTGATGATGGTGCCAGTCGAACCAGCTCCAGGAGAACAGATCGAACCCTATGAAAAAAGGAGATCCGAAGGTAATGAACCCGCCGGACACGACAATGCCGGGAGGGTAATACCAGTACCATGGCGGATAGGCAGGGTACCACCAGGGGCCGTAGACATAGACCGGATTATAGACCGGGAGATAAACAACGTCGGGATCTGCCGGCTCGATCCTGATGACCTCCTGCTCGACGATGACCTTCTGTTCTTTCGTCGTTTTGAGATTCCCCTGCTCCTCTGCCCTGCGGCGCAATTCCTGCACGGTCGTCATGACATCATCCTGTTGTGTCAGATAGGCATCTCCCATGGTCCGCGTCTGGTCAAGGCGGTCGCTCATGGCAAAAAGAACGTCAGGATAATGACAGAGCGACTTTACGCTGGGGTCCCATGTTTTTTCCTGAAGGGCATTGTCCAGCGCGTCGCCCCTCAGATCCTTATTCTGACGGATCCAGCGTTCGGCTTCGACAACCTCGAGTGGATAGGTAGCAGCCATCAGTATCTGTGCGAGCAACGAATCGGGATACAGTGCAATCGGTGCGAGCATTTGTGCGAGCTCTTCCGAGCTGAACTTATCGTCAGGAACCGGTTCCCCGCTATCCTGCGCTCCCAGTCCGCCGGGCAACATGATCATGACGATGAGCATCAGCACAAGACCTCTCAGCATCGTGCGTATCTTTTTCATGGCACCTCCTAAAGTGCAGTTCCGGAAATTCCGGAATCCACCGGCGACCGGTAACGGGTTCCCTGCGATAGTCTTCATCTGAAGCAGGGCATGGCAGAGTTTTCTGGTTCAGGGAACACCCCTGAAGCCGACCAAGGCTCTTGTGGTAACTATATAAACCCTGCAAGAGCTGAGAGGTTTCTGAGTGTCGCAGAACGTGGATTCCTGCAGTTCTCGGCAGGAGCCGAAGAAAATCGCAGGGACGAGGTCGAGATGCAGCTGTACGGGCTGCGGATTGTTGAACAATCATCGGCTGTTATGATATCTTTCCGAAGAGCAAAATTCCATTCCTAAAGGTGGTTATGTCATACAAAGCATGGTTTCAGTGCATCAATCCGGCATGTAAGGAGAGCTATCCTCTCACCACTATCATCTACCGCTGCAAAAACTGCAACTCTCTGCTTGAAGTGCAGCATGACATGCAGGCACTTGCCCACAGGAGCGCCAAGGCATGGATGAAGCTCTTCGAGGACCGTTACAAGTCTACCGAGTGGCCGTACGGCTCCGGCATCTGGGGCAAAAAGGAATGGGTGCTCCCGGAGATACATGACGAGAATATCGTCTCGCTGTACGAGGGCGGTACAAACCTGTTCTGGGCCGAGCGCTTCGGGAAGATGGTAGGCATCGACAACCTCTGGATCAAGCTCTGCGGAAACTCTCACAGCGGCTCATTCAAGGATCTCGGGATGACCGTACTGGTCTCCATGGTTAAGCAGATGATCAGCGAGGGCGCGCCGATCCAGGCGGTCGCCTGCGCATCCACCGGCGACACCTCTGCCGCGCTCGCGGTCTATTGCGCTGCGGCCGGGATCCAGTCCGTTGTTCTTCTGCCGAAAGGCAAGATATCCATTGCGCAGCTTGTCCAGCCCATTGCAAACGGTGCGCTGGTCCTTTCTCTTGACACGGACTTTGACGGCTGCATGGCGGTTGTGAAGGAGATCACGAAGGACGAGACCATCTACCTGGCAAACTCGATGAACTCGCTGCGTATAGAAGGGCAGAAGACCGTCGGCATAGAGATCGTGCAGCAGTTTGACTGGGAAGTGCCTGATGTGATCATCATACCGGGCGGTAACCTTGGCAATGTCTCTGCCCTAGGGAGCGGTCTGCTGATGATGCGCGATCTTGGCCTGATCACCCGGCTGCCGCGCATCGTGGTAGCACAAGCAGAACGGGCGAACCCGCTGTACCGGTCGTATCTGAAGAACTTCGAGACCTTCGAGCCTGTCCGGGCCCAGAAGACCCTTGCGAGCGCCATCCAAATCGGCAACCCGGTCAGCAGGGAAAAGGCGATCCGCACGCTGAAGCAGTTTGACGGCATTGTAGTGGACGCGACCGAGCAGGAACTGGCAGATGCGGCCGCGCTCGGCGACACCACCGGCATGTTCAACTGCCCACATACCGGTGTTGCACTCGCCGGCATGATAAAACTTCTTAAGACGGGCAAGATAGACAGGGCCGAGCATGTCGTTGTGATATCGACGGCGCACGGGCTGAAGTTCACGGATTTCAAGGTCTCCTATCATGAAGGCACGCTTGACTTCCCCTGCCGTTTTGCCAACAAGCCGATAGAGCTGCCGGCTACCGTGGATGCGGTAAAGGAAGCGCTCCAATCTGCAATGAAAAAGAGGAGAGGAATAGATGCCTAAGGAGTCGTCCAATGCCAGGAACTGGAAACCGTCAACCCTTGCGATTCACGGACGCGGCCGTGAGCCTCACGCATATTATGCTGTGTCAACGCCGATCGTCCATACCTCCAATTACTACTTTGACACTGCCGGCGAGGTCGAGGAGTTCATGCGCGCCAAGGGGCAGGGCAAGGTGCTCCGCGAGCACGAGTACGCACGCTACGGCAACCCGACCCAGCAGGAGTGCGAACGCAAGCTTGCCGCTATTGAGGGGGCCGAGCGCGCCGTGCTCTATTCCTCTGGCATGGCCGCAGTCCTTCTGGTGATCATGACCTATATGAAGCCGGACGGCCATATCATCTTCACCGGTGACTGCTACCGCCAGACCCGCGACTTTGCCATGAACTTTCTCGGCAAGTTCAATGTTCCTTTCTCGATCGTTGACCCCGCAGCAGATGCGATAGCGGCTGCCATACAGCCGAACACCAACATCATCTTCACCGAATCACCGACCAACCCCTATCTGCGCGTGCTCGATATACCGGCGATCGTAAAGGTGGCGAAAGAGCGCGGCATCATGACCGTCATTGACGCAACGCTGGCCACGCCCTACAACATCAAGCCGATTGCGATGGGTGTGGATGTGGTGATCCATTCTGCGACCAAGTATCTGGGAGGGCACAATGACTTGATGGCCGGGGTGGCGCTTGGCTCGGCAACCCTCATGAATGACCTGTATAAGATGCAGCGCATGATCGGCGCGACGCCGGGGCCACTCACCTGTTTTCTTCTGGAGCGGGGGCTCAAGACCTTCGGCATGCGCATGGAGCATCACAACAATGCCGGCCTCGCGGTTGCGCGCATGCTTGAGGCGCACCCGAAGATCGAAAAGGTCTGGTATCCCGGCCTCGAGTCACATCCGGATTACCGGATCGCCGTGGAGCAGATGCTAGGCAACGGCAGCGTCATAAGTTTTCTTGTCAGGGGGGGGAACGCTGAAACCCGGAAGTTTATCGACGCGCTCGAGCTTTTCCTGATCACGCCGAGCCTCGGCGGCAGCGAGAGCCTGATCACGCAGATGTGGGCCATGTCCTTCTTCGATTATCCGGAGGAATATCGTAAGAACATCGGCATGGTGGACAATCTGGTACGCCTCGCCCTCGGACTTGAGGATGTAGATGACCTGATCGCTGATCTGAGGCAGGCGCTTGAAAAGATCTGACCGCATCGCTCCGCCTGGCTGCCGGCCGCATACAGGGCTATGCATTCGCTCGTCATGACGCACAAATGAACGGTCGCAGGACTCTGTGACTTTACCCGCGCATCGGAAAAGCCGCTGCTCATTTCTCTTAGGGTCTTTTTGCGGCCTCCCGGGGAGAACCCACAGTCGCTGTCTGTTGGGAGGGGCTCATGTCCTATGATCTGCTCCATGCAGAAGGGCTATCGCTTGCCTTTGCGGCATTGCCGGAGACTGTCCTTTCCACAGATGCAGACACCGGGCAGTACGCACGCGCAGCCGAAAACCTCTGCCGGTTCTGTCCGCCAAGCGTCGGAAATAGTCAACATCTGGAAGATGCCGATGATATTGCACATGGCCGAATACTCTGAAGAGAACCAGATTTTCCGCGTGCTGCTCAGCGATTATTCGCCACAACAGGGTTACCCGGATTTTGCGCTTAATTTTATCCATTGCCACGCAGGGAGTCCGGAGAAACTTCTCAGGATGAGGGGTGGGCCGGAAAGAATGAGAAGCATCTTTCCTGATTTCAACCCGAAGACACCTGAAAGCGGGATACCTGAGTTTCCCTGCAGCTTGCCCGATTCAGGATGCCTGCTGATCTGGTTCCTCTCGAAGCAGGTATCCGCGTCATATGGGCAAATGGTCTGCCCTGAGAAGATGTGATTACTGATGCTTCCATCTGCAGGGCGAGACCGGTGGTTGAGTCTTTTCGGTCTTTTCTTTCTGAGTGATACATTTCTGAAGAGAACGGTAGCCGATCTTGTTCGCATGCCCTGAACTCCGTTATGACTAATAACGGATGTCCGTGAAATGAATATCAACCAGTAGTGTTCACTTAACGTCCAAATGTGAAACATAAGTTCTGTATTTGAAACATGGCTAAATCTAAAAAAGGCTTAAAAAGCAATATGTTATTGATTCATTTGTCTACGGCAAGCATATTGCATCAATTAAAATCAGATAATCAAATCAAAGGAGAAGGAAGATGAAAAGGTTCACTGAAACATTCGAGAAGATCATGGTAGCTGTAGCATTTGCCGAGGCGGCTGAATTTGACACCGCCAGACAATTAGTGGACGACAAGAGGCCTGTGGCCGTAAAACCAAGACCTGATAACCGTATGCAGCAGCGGATGACAGTAAAATAAGAAGCTAGGAACTGATATCCGGATGGCCGCCTGCCTGCCTCATGATGGAATGGCCGCCGAAATCTGCTTTTTTCTCAGCCTCTCACATGGTGTCCGCGGATGCGGTCTGCGCTCATCAGTGCCGACGGGCTGCATTGGTGATATTGCAGACTGAATCATTGCGAGAGGCAGCATAGTGCAAAGGGTGGCTGTCATTTCACTGCCTGATCCGCTTCGTAACAACCTTCCATGCTAATGAAAAGGCGAAGAGGAAAGGGAGGGCTAATCATACGCGCATACAGCCTCCTGCACAGCTTCGTAGCTGCTTCCTGAAGGTATGGCCTCCCAGGAGGCATGTTCATGCTGCACAGAGTGAATTATATTGCTATTTGCGTCATACAGGATTGCGATCAATTCCCGATGCTTGTTCTTCAAGCAATCTATTTCTGTCAGATAGCCGGTATGATCATATGCGAGGGCCTGATCGTCCCTGCCCTTGTCCATCAGAAGCGTGCCGGCATCGGACAGGGGGCCCGTATCCTTGGCGGGCACGACCTTAATCCAGAGGCTGACGGTAGTCTTGGAAGGGTAGACGATGCTCTTCTTTTTGATAGAGACGTCCTTATTCAGCGGACTCCATCCTTGCTTGCCGATATCGGCGATCGCATCAACGCAGGCCGCGGATAAGAAGCCCATGAGCACTGCTGCTACTGTCACTATGGGGAGTCTTTTCATGGCTCTGCCTCCTTTAGCTGAGATCATTACGGCTGAAAATCTTTTATTTCGTCCTGCCGCTGCCGTACATGTCATGGCATGCAGCAGATACCGAACCCTCAGGCATGCGCAGCCGGCGAGGTACTTCGGCGCAGGCCTGTGCCGGACCGTCGGCAATGACGCCTGCTTGATGAGGATTGTGACACGTCAAACAGGTGACCCTGTCCCTGCACAGATAATGAAATATTTTTTTATGGAATGCACCCTGCTGATTTCATATAACCTCCCCTGATGAACATGGTTACATCTGCCTGGCAACATCGTTTTTTTCCCTCCTCCTCTTGCGGTTCTTTTATCGCACATGATCTGTACACGGATACCCTGTCGCTTCAGACTGGGAAAATATTCACATATCCAGATGAAACAAGGATGAAGGACCGGTTAAGTAATGTTCATGCTGAAGATTCTTCAGGGAGCAAGCAGAAGAGCTCGGATGACAGACCGGTCCGAACCTGCGGTGCACGCAAACAGAGAATGCAGGTTGTTTTCAGGAAAGCGGTTATGCGACGATGGGCGTTCCTTACCCGGGATCACAACATCAGGATGTGAATGAAGTCGGTAGTGCTTGATCTGTCACCCGTTGTTCTCATTGACGCATAGCAACGAATTATGCTATCTTATAAACAGAATTTTGGAAGTTTTTGCCGTTTATGAGGCCACAAAGACTTTTGACTTTGTGGCCTTTTTTAGTCGCTGCGACCTTCTAAGATTTTAATTTGAGAGAAAAGGAGGTAACAGAAATGGCTAATGGAACAGTAAAGTGGTTTAACGAGTCCAAGGGTTTTGGATTTATTGCCAGCGACGAAGGCAGCGATGTTTTCGTGCACTATTCATCCATCCAAGGCGGCGGGTTTAAATCCCTTGCCGAGGGTGATGCAGTCAGTTTTGATACAGAGAAGGGTCCGAAAGGCCCCAAGGCAACCAATGTAACAAAGCTGTAATTTGCTGATTTTCCCCCTTGCTCCAGCAGCAAGGGGGATTTTTATTCCCCCGGAGGACAAACGTGAATAGACATGATTATGCTGCAAAATTGGAACTGAAAAAACGGAATAATATTGCCGCCGGACTGGTCTCCGAGCGATTCCCTGCAGTGTCGGGAATAGTGATCCATATGACCTATTACCGGAAAGCAATGATCCCTCTGCTTATGGTGCGTACGCTCAATGTCTTTCCCACATCCTATGCTTACTTCAAGATGGATTGTATGATCAAGGGTTGTAAGGGCGGCGGTTTTGATCTGACCACTGTGCTGGCTGACATGATCAAAATGCACAAGAAAGAGACAAGGGGGACCATTTTCTGCCGGGGGAATACCGAAGCTCTTGAGGCTGATCATGCGCGCATTGAGTATGAGGCTGTTATACAGTATAAAAAGCCCCCCAAAGGCAATTCGTAATTTCACCAGTTTTCGGCCCTTCCGGTTCCAGTCAGAGACAGCAGCTATGCCCTATTCGCCGATGCGAGCCTGGACCCTCTGAGGTATCAGGTGTGGGTTCCTATCTTGTTATCCCGGCTGCATTGTTGACAAATATCACCTGCATCCTGAAACGATCCGGACTTTCCGAACATGCGGTACTGCGACGATGTGAAGGCACTGCCTCAACTGCCCCTGAAGTGTAGACCCTACTCTGGGCTGTTGAATAGGATAGAGTGGTGCCAGCAGTTCCTGGTCAGGGATGCTGCACATAATTCCGATTCCCTGCGCGTTACTATTCCTAATGAAAAGAAGGGTTCTCTGCGAGGCAAAAAGGGCAATCTCATTGTTGTTTCTCAGGGATTCATTGTCTCCAGGGGAAACACTTTTGTCGAGAAGTGTATCAGAGGGTGGTAGTTCGTCGACGAATGCAACAAGGACTTTACATGAACGATATGGTGAGAAGACCACTATCTTCCTTGACAAATCCCAAAATGATGGGGGGGCAGCCTCTCGGTATTTTCCTTATTTTTATTAGGGTTGCGCTGTTTAGTATTGACTTATGCTGCAGATTAACTTCCATCTTGGTATACAAATTGCATCACTATTGCAGGAAAGAAATCTATGCCCTGAAAGTTAAAGGATAACCAGGGTTGACTTTGCAGCGATTGTCTGTTAAGTGTGGAGCAGACGCTCGATAAAGCCAAACGCACCGTGAGGTGCGGGCGGAAAGCAACGGGTCTTATTCAGCAATGAGAGATAGCCGAGCTGCCGAACAACTGAAGAAGTCTTCGGCATGTTCGGTTTTTTTTTAGGGGGAGTCTGTTATCCGGTAGATGCAGTACCGTTTACAGACGATTATCGAGCTGAAGATGGGGTAAGGCTGAAGAAGTAGACTGGTAGAAAGGTCGGTTTCAAGGCTAGGGTTGCCTATGAGGGAAAACAGAGCAATGTTCCATATTGCAGCAGGGCTTGCCAAGGCGGATGAGCGTGTCCTGACCTCCCCGAAAGAAGATCTTGAGCAACTGCCCCCATCACTGCCGAAGAGAGCTCATGCTCCTGACCAACGAACAAAAGCCCTTGGCAAATTTATTTATGCGGGAAGTGAGAAGCTCTGGGTACGCGGTGTTACCTATGGTACGTTCCGTCCTGGAGCTGACGGATGCGATTACCCAAACCCGGCAGTTGTGCGAAAAGATTTCTCTCTCATAGCCTCATCCGGAATGAACACGGTGCGTACCTATACCGTACCGCCAATGTGGCTTCTTGAGGCTGCGAAGGAACACGGGTTATACGTCATGGTGGGCATTCCCTGGGAGCAGCATATCGCATTCCTCGATGACAGCGAACGGGTGGAGGCAATCAAGCGCCGTGTACGCGATGCCGTAATCGGTTGCGCCGCTCATCCTGCAGTGCTCTGCTTTGCCGTCGGTAATGAAATACCCCCTTCCATCGTGCGCTGGCACGGACGGCAGCGTATCGAGAATTTTATCAGAGAATTATATGATATCGTAAAGAATGCTGACCCCGGGAGTTTGGTCACCTATGTGAACTTTCCCACTACAGAGTATCTTCAGCTGCCGTTCCTCGACATAGTCTGTTTTAATGTGTACCTGGAAGCGAAAGGGCATCTCGAGTCCTATATAGCTCGTATCCAGAACATCGCCGGCGAGCGGCCCCTGATAATGGCCGAGATCGGTCTGGACAGCCTGCGTAACGGAGATGATGTACAGGCGAAAAGTCTTGACTGGCAGGTCCGCTCAGCCTTTGCTTCGGGATGCGCCGGTGCCATTGTCTTTGCCTGGACCGACGAGTGGCATAGGGGAGGATGCGACATCGATGACTGGAATTTTGGTCTCACCACACGGGAGAGAGATCCCAAGCCATCCCTTTTTTCGGTCAGCAGGGCTTTTCATGAGGTGCCCTTCCCACCGGAAACAGCCTGGCCGAGAATTTCAGTTGTTGTCTGCAGTTATAATGGTTCGCGAACTATTCGGGACACGCTTCAGGGTCTCAGCAGACTGGATTATCCCGATTATGAGGTTATCGTTGTCAACGACGGCTCCCGTGACAGCACGCCAGCCATAGCCCGAGAGTTTGATGTTCGCCTTATCTCGACCGAGAACCGCGGACTAAGCAACGCCCGCAACACCGGTTGGCAGGAGGCAACCGGTGAAATCGTGGCGTATATCGATGATGACGCATATCCTGACAAAGATTGGCTCACCTACATCGCCCATACGTTCCTGTCGACTTCATTCATGGGTGTAGGGGGACCTAATATTGCGCCGCCCGACAACGGGATCTTTACCAACAGCGTTGTGCATGCACCGGGAGGGCCGGTCCATGTGCTCCTCTCAGACCGAGTAGCAGAACATATTGCCGGCTGCAATATGGCGTTCCGCAGAGAAGCTCTCTCAGCAATCGGCGGATTTGATCCCCGTTTCCGCACTGCAGGTGATGACGTGGACATCTGCTGGAAGATCCAGGAGAGGGGCTGGAAGATCGGCTTTAATGCCGCCGCAGTTGTATGGCATTACCGGCGCGGTTCCCTGAAGACCTACTGGAAGCAGCAGCGCGGCTACGGACAGGCCGAAGCGCTTTTGGAGCAGAAATGGCCGCAAAAATACAATGCGGCGGGACATATAACATGGACTGGACGGCTCTACGGAAAAGGACTATCACAGCCCATCAAGACCGGAAAATGGCGCATTTATCATGGCGTATGGGGCACCGCCCTTTTTCAGCGTCTGTATCAGGCGCAGCCGCCCCTTTTCTTTTCGATCATGATGATGCCGGAGTGGTATCTTGTCATCGCTCTTCTCGCTGTTCTTGCGGCCGTGGGCACGGTATGGTCCCCTCTCCTATACATGCTGCCGCTGTTGGCAGCCGCTGTCGGCGCTCCGATTGTTCAGGCAGTAATCAATGCAGCGAACATACCGTTGTATTCCTGCTCTTTTTGTGCCTGGGACCGCCTCCGGATACATGCGGTGACTGCCTGCCTTCACCTGATGCAGCCTGTCGCGCGTCTTATGGGACGGCTGAGCCGCGGTCTCACCCCATTGCGGCGGCGTGCCTCATCAGATATTTCTCTGCCGTGCATGCGCACCGTCAGAATATGGAAAGAGCAATGGCGCGATCCTGCAGAAAGAGTGACATCGGTAGAAAATGCTTTGCGTTTGCAGGGGGCGGTGATCAGGCGCGGTGGTGATTTCGACCGCCACGATCTGGAAGTGCGGGGCGGATTGTTCGGAGCGGTGCGTTTGCGCATGGCAATAGAGGAGCACGGGGGAGGCAGGCAGATGGTTCTTATTCGCGCCTGGCCCAAAGTTCCTGCCGCGGTGCTCTTTGTGACGATCTTGCTCGCTGTTTTTTTCGGTCTAGCTTTCATTGATCATGCATGGATCGCCTCCGCCCTGTTGGGAGCCTTTGCCGTGATGTTCGGCGCACGGGCGTTCGGGGACTGTTCCGCAGCCACGTCGACGTTCCTTCATGCCGTCAGAACGGAATAAGATTGAGATGTTACGTTTCAGATGGATCCCCGAGGTATCAGGGCTTCATCCGCGGGCGGAGAAGCATGAAAAATGAACTGCAGATGTTCCGCTATGTGCGTCCACACTGGCGCAGTTTGGGCATCACCCTTATTACGATGCTCGCGGTCATTGGGCTGGAGGTCCTGCGTCCGTGGCCGATGAAGATCCTCGTAGATGTCATTCTTGGCAGTCAGCCGCTTCCCGATAAGCTCGTCGGCACTCTTGCGGTGCTGCCGTGGTCGTCGGGTGTGAAGGGGTTGCTTTTCTGGGTCTGCGTCAGTACGGTCCTGATCTTTCTTATCGGGACACTTATGTCCATTGCCGGGAATTTCGTTACGGTGGGGCTCGGGCAGAGGATCACCTACTCGCTCGGTGCTGACCTGTTTTTACATCTGCAAAGGCTTTCCCTCATGTTCCATAATCGCCGCCCTGTTGGCGACACGATATCTCGTGTTACCGGTGATGTTTATTGTTTGCAAATCAAGGTTACGAGCGTGCTGCTGCCGCTTCTGCAGTCTTTTGTTACCCTCTTCGCTCTTTTTTTCATCATGTGGCATCTGCAGCCGGTCATGACGCTTCTTTCCCTAGGGGTGGTACCGTTTCTTCTGCTCAGTATCCACATTTTCGGAAAACCGATGAAAGACCGCAGCAGGGAGAGGCGTGATCTGGAAGGACGGATGATGTCCCTGGTGCAGCAGACGCTCAGCGCCATCCCTGCTGTTCAGGCCTTTTCACGGGAAGAGCTTGAACATGAACGTTTCCGTAAATATGCTGATGAAACGGTCATTGCCTACCAGCGAAGCACGCTGGCAGGCATGTGGTTCAAACTCACGGTCGGTCTCGTCACTGCTCTTGGAACAGCAACGATAATGTGGATGGGCGCCCGTTACGCGCTGGATGGCAGCATGACGGTCGGTACAATCCTCGTATTCCTGTCCTATCTTGCATCCCTGTACGAACCGCTGAATGCGATAAGCTATTCAGCCTCAACCTGGCAGGGGGCATCAGCCAATACCGACAGAGTATTGGAGATACTCAATATACCTCAGGAAGTTCAGGACCTGCCCGAAGCCACAGATGTTAGGATCCGGGGGAGTGTCCGCTATGACCGGGTTACATTCGGCTATGAACCTGGCAAGGAAGTATTGCATGAGGTCTCGTTCGAGACGAGGCCCGGAGAGGTCACCGCCATAGTAGGGCCGACAGGAAGCGGAAAGACGACCTTGGTAAACCTTCTCGTCAGATTTTTTGATCCCTGGTCCGGGAGCGTCACCGTAGACGACCATGATATACGCCATATCAGGATTCATTCCTTGCGGCAGCAGATGGCCATGGTTCTTCAGGATCCCTTTATCTTCCCTTTGACCGTTGCCGAAAATATTGCATATGGCAGACCGGAAGCTTCGCTTGATGAGATCAGAACCGCTGCTGAAGCAGCGAACGCCGACGAATTTATCCGCCGTTTACCGGATGGATACCATACCGTGATAGGTGAGAGGGGGGCCACCCTTTCCGGTGGAGAAAAGCAGCGGTTATCCATAGCCCGCGCATTCCTTATGAATGCTCCTGTTCTCATCCTTGATGAGCCGACCTCAGCACTGGATGCCGGGACGGAATTTCTTTTGCTGAACTCGCTCAAACGCCTGATGAAGGACCGCACCACCTTTATTATTGCTCACCGTCTGTCCACGATCCGCAATGCCGACCGCATCCTTGTCGTAAAGGACGGCGAGATTGTTGAACAGGGAACCCATGAAGGTCTCATTACGCAGGGACAGCTCTATGCGAGTCTCTATCATCAACAGATAGAGATAGTGCAGCATGGACCATTCCCAGAGCAGGATAGGTACGGCACAGGCGGCATTGGTCAGTATCCACGAACTATCAGTGGCGCTGGAGAGACCGTATGACCTTGCCTGTCTCAGAATTCCCTGACACCGCCTCCCTGACGGAGGGACTCACCAGTGTCCTTTCCGGGAGTCTTTCAGCTCCTTGTCCTGTGACTGTCCTACATCGTGAGGCCCACATTTACCGGAGTACGTTTCCCTCTGAAGTCGTGTCCTGCAGACTCAACGACGGCAGGACATTGCGCCTGTTCTGCAAGTATTCGGGAGGACAGAACTACGACAGTCACGGCCACCGGGGAGGCGTGGTGTACGAGGCCGAGGTCTATCGCCGTGTGCTGGGGCATTCGGGGAATTCAATGCCGAGATTCTACGGCACCTATACCGATGTAACGACGGGGCAGACGTGGCTGATCCTCGAGTACTTGGATGACTGTCTGCGGTTGATGTACAAGGAACCAGACGCGCTCATCGCATGTGCTCAATGGATAGGGCAATTCCATGCCGCCTGCGAAACCCTCGTGGTCGAGCAAGGGTTATCATTTCTCGGAACGTATGATAAGGAATACTATCTGGGGTGGCCGCGTCGTGCATCCCGCTTTGCCGGTCCTTTGCACCTGCGGTTCCCCTGGCTCGCTGCTCTCTGCAAACGTTTCGAAGAGTTCACGGCACTCCTCCTGTCATGTCGTCCGACGGTCATTCATGGTGAGTTCTATCCTAAGAATATTCTCGTAAGAGACGGTGTGATTTATCCGGTCGACTGGGAATCGGCAGCGGTGGGAGCAGGAGAGATAGACCTTGCAGCTTTGACAGAGGGGTGGGCTGTAGACGTTGCAGGGGAGTGTGAGCTAGCGTACTGCCGGACTCGCTGGCTTGGGGATGCACCGCCAGACTTCGCGGCAAGGCTTGATGCAGCAAGAGTTTACCTTTCTTTCCGGTGGCTTGGTGACAATGATAAGGAGAGGAGAGAAGAGGGTTCACTCTGGCGTTTTGAGCAGTTGTACGATGTGGGGAAACGATGGGGAATGATAGGACAGTAGTGGCACGCACTGGGGTTACGCTCATGAGGACCGATTTTTTCCTGCAAAAGGTCTCCCGATGCGTTCGGTGCCTGGTGATGTCACATGCGCCGGTCTCGTACCGACTTCGCGGTGGCCAACAACCGGAATGTGAGATAAGCGGGCTATCCGCAAGGGTATTAGACTGAAATGAACTGCACAGGTAGAGGCAGGGACGATGCCATGTCACCAAAGTTACGACTCGTCGTAACAGGATTAATCGCCCAGTATCCTCTCGGCGGGGTTACATGGGACTATGTCCAGTATGTCCTGGGCCTTGCCCGCATGGGTCACGACGTTTACTACTTCGAGGACACAGGACAGTGGCCTTATAACCCCATTGAAGGCGGCGTGGCAAAGGGATGCGACTTCAATGTGCAATACCTGTCTCGGGTGATGAGCCACATGGGTCTTGCCGGAAAGTGGGCGTACCGATTTCCCTGGCACTCAGAGTGGTTCGGACTGTCCGAGGTAGAGCGGCGGGAGGTTATCTCTTCCGCTGATCTCCTCATCAACGTGTCCGGGACGCTCGCCGAGCCTGAGAAGTACCGCGATATTCGGTGCATGGTCTACATTGATTCCGATCCGGTGTTTACCCAAATCAAACTCGCGCGAGGACAGGGAGACTTTCGACGCATGGTAGACACGCACGACGTCCATTTCAGCTTCGGCGAGGGACTGCCTGCCAATGCTCCACAGACAGGGCATCACTGGCGCGCCACTCGCCAGCCGGTCGTCTTGTCGGAGTGGCGAACTGCCGAGGCGCGGCGCGATGTTTTTACCACCGTAATGAATTGGACTAGCTACAAACCAGTCGTCTATGAAGGCAAGACATACGGTCAAAAGGACGTTGAGTTTATGCGGTTCATCGACCTCCCGCAGCGTGTTGCCCCGGCAGTACTCGAGATCGCCGCAAACACCGGAAAGACGCGTCGCACGCCGATGGACCTTTTGGCTCACAAGGGCTGGCATCTCGTTAATCCCGACGAAGTCTGTCCCGACATGGACAGCTACCGGCGTTACATTGAGTCGTCCTACGCTGAGTGGAGCGTGGCCAAGAACGCATACGTCGTCGGGCACTCAGGGTGGTTCAGCTGCCGGTCGGCCTGTTACCTTGCAGCCGGGAAGCCGATTGTTGTGCAAGATACCGGTTTTTCAGCCACTATCCCTGTAGGACAGGGCATATTAACCTTCACCACCCTCGACGAGGCGACTGACGCCATTAAGGAGGTGCGCAGAAACTACGATGCGCACTGTCTTGCCGCAAGGGCTGCGGCCGAAACCTTCTTTGACTCAGAGAAGGTTCTATCGCGCCTCCTCGATGAAGCGTTCGCAACGGTCCACTAGTATGGATATCACGGTCACGAGCGGTCTCCGCATAGTCCTGCTTGGCTATATCATACGGGGCCCCCTCGGCGGTATGACATGGAGTGAACTGCAGTATCTTTTGGGTTTGGCGCGGCTCGGTCACGATGTCTACTTCATCGAGGATAGCGATGCATACCCGTCTTGTTACGATCCCTCCCGGCACACTACCGACATCGATCCGAGCTATGGGCTCCGATATGCGGCGGAGATCCTTAAGAGAGTTGGGATGGGCGATAGATGGGCCTTCCACGATGCCCACGCAGCACGCTGGTATGGACCCCTAGCGATAAATATCATGCAGGTCTGCAAGACCGCGGATGTGCTCATCAACCTCGGCGGCGTCAATCCACTTCGGTCGTGGTTAGCAGAGATACCTATTCGCATCTTTATCGACAAGGACCCCGTGTTCACCCAGATTCATAACGCAACTACCCCGGAGAAAAAGCAGTTCTGCCTTCACCACACTGCGCTGTTCACCTATGCAGAAAATATCGGGCTGCCCAAGGCGCGGGTTCCTGACGACGGTCTGCAGTGGCATCCGACGCGCCATCCGATCGTGCTTGACATGGTTGAGCCAGGACCGAGTCCCACGAATGCAAGATTCACAACCGTGATGCAGTGGGAAAGCTATCGATCCGTAAGCTATTGCGGGCGTTGCTACGGCATGAAGGCAGAGTCCTTCCTTCCGTATCTATCCTTGCCACAGCGCACTGCGTGTGTCCTAGAGCTTGCTTTGGGCAGCCCTTCTGCCCCCCGCGACTTATTAACGCGCCACGGTTGGCGACTTTGCGACCCGCTAGCGGTCACACGCGATGTTTCGGCGTATCTGCGATACATTCGAGATTCGCGGGGTGAGTTTTCGGTCGCTAAGCAAGGCTACGCGGAAACGTACTGTGGATGGTTCAGTGAAAGAAGTGCAACCTATCTCGCGACCGGGAGACCGGTGGTTACACAAGAGACTGGCTTCTCCGAGTGGCTTGATGCTGCGGGTGGTGTCTTTCCGTTCAGCAACCAGGAGGAGGCCCTTGCTGCTCTGGATGAGATCACTATGCACTACGAGTTCCATTGCTGCGCGGCCCGCGCAGTGGCTGAAAAATATTTCGACTCGAGAAAGATCTTGCCTCTCCTTCTCGAACGCGCGATGTGCCCTGAGACCATTGCGCCACGCAACCGGCGGGCATGATGCGTATCGGTAGAGAAAACACCGTGAAACCTCGCCAGCGTCCCCTCATAGCATTCTTTGACTACGCCGATGTGTTCGAGGACTTTTACACCCACTACGGGATCGATCAGCACAGCTTTGCAACAACATGGGCAAATACCGGCAATCACGCTTTTCTGACGTTGTTGCAACGCGAGGTCGGTGAAGTCGTGTGGTATGAGTTTTCTCTCGCGCCCGAGGTTTCGACAGCCAGACATGAAGTCGTCGGCTGCCAGGTGAAATTCCTGCCGTCATCCGGGCTGCACCGCATTCTTTGGCGTTTGTTCTATCTCCCTAAGGCTGCCTGGCGGTGGAGACGGACCTATCCCTTCTATGCGACGATCGCCTCATACGTTGCACTGTTCTCCCTGCCCTTTGTGCGCGCCCTGTGGCGCGATCGACCCGACATATTTTTCGTGCAGGATTATGCTACCGGTCGCTTCGACATTCTCGTGCTCCTGGCCCGCCTGACTCGGGTTAGGGTCATTGCTTACCACGCGGGCAGCAGGCCGGATGTCTATATGGGAAGGCGTATCAAGCGATGGACCATCCCTCACGCAGACTTCCTGATCGTTTCAAACAGGCGGGAACGTGATATGCTGATTTCTCGCTACGGCGTGTCACGGGCTAAGCTTGCAGTCATTCTCACGCCCATCGACACATTGATGTTCGCCCCGCGAAATCGGATTGCCGCCTGCGGTGCGGCCGGGCTGGATCCGTCTCGGAGATACCTTCTCTTTGTAGGCCGGCTCGACGACCGCATCAAGCGGGTAAGCGCCCTCATCCGGGTGTTTTCAAGCCTTTTATCTCGCCATCCCTCTGTTGATCTGCTAATCGTCGGCACGGGGCCCGATTGCGTGGTCCTGGAGAGACTCGCTGACGAGATGGCGCCGGGGCGTGCCCGTTTTCTCGGCTGGATAGGTGACCCGGCGCCCTTGGCCAATCTTTACAACGCAGCCGAGTGTCTCGTGCTTCCGTCATGCAGTGAAGGGTTTCCCACCGTTGTCGGTGAGGCAATGTCATGCGGTACGCCTGTCGTGGGCACTGATGTGGGAGGCGTTGGAGAGATAGTCGTAACGGGAAAGACCGGCTGGTTAATTCCCCCGGGCGATGACAAAGCGTTGGCGGCTGCTCTTTCAGACGTGCTCGACCATCCAGAGGCCGTCACGAGGATGCGTGCCAGAGTAAGGACTGAAGCCGAGCTGAATCTTTCACCTGCTGCTGTTGCAGCTCAGTTACGCCAGTATTTCCTTGACGGGCAAAGAGGATGAACGACCTTCGACAAGCCATGCTGTTAGTTGCAGATGAGTCTGAATTACCAGTCGCCGAGCGGATCTGGGGGACCGGCGGGTGGTTGCCGCCAGATCAGCGCGAGGCCTTGGACTGGTTGACCTTGGCGAAAGTGTGCGGGTGGGGTGTTAGCATTGTACGAAAGAGGAAAAACGTTCTCATCGGTGATTTGCATGGCGGAAGCCGCTGGATCGTTCTGACTGGCGATCCGTCATCGTCGTTGAGTGAAACAACTATTACGTGGCTGACGCGGAGGCTCGCTGAGGACCCCATCCTCGTGGTTGTCCGCGCCCCTGAAACCGGATCTCCCTTGGCGCGACTGACCGGGGCTTCAACGACATCGCAAACCGTTTCGGGCCGCTACCTGAAGTGGTTTGGGCCTGGCGCAGAGCAACGGTGGGACTGCAGGAAGGTCCTTTCAGCACAGACCCTGTCCCTCACGCCGGATACCGCAATGTGGGTCACCCTCGACGACTGCCCCGTTGTCGCTGCACGGCGTGCAGGCCGGGGCCTCATCGTGACGCTTGGTTTTCACCCCAGCGAAGGGCGAGATACCGATGGGAAAGTGACGGCTCTGCTCATACATCTCCTCGTTTGGGGATCATCAAAGCCCGTAGCGTGGTTTGACTTCGAGGGAACCATGGTACTGCGTATGGACGATCCAGGTGGCGCCCAGAATGTCCACCTGAAAGCTTGGCTATATCCAAAGCTGGGCGAGAGTGACTGGGCAGAGATTGCTGAGGAGCTGAAACGACGTGGCGGCCGCCTCTCGATTGCCTATGTTCCGGGATGGGTTGACGATGGTGACTCAGAGCGGGGTAGACTGACTGTCCGCGGACATGCGGAGACACGAATCCCGGGAGCTGTCCATCCTTCACCACATGTACGATACACTGAAAAAACCGATGGTGAACAACGACTCTGCCAAGACTACGTGGGTGAATACAAGGGAATACAGACGCTTCGTGCGGCCGGCCTCGGGGACGTAGAGCTGCATGGTTTCACTCATATGCACCCCGACAGCTCAGCTTGGGCAAAAGCAGCGGACCGTTATGCGACCGTCGCCTGGTTCAGGGAATTGGGCAAATCGGCCGAAGCTGTCCTCAGAAAACGGCCGACTCGAACGCATCCCATCATGTTAGGTATTAACGCTCTGCACCGCTTTTTTGGTGTTCGACCGACAACCCTTATCTGTCCTGGAGACGAGTGGACGAATGCTGCTTTGGAATACGCCCTCGACGCAGGGCTGCACTTTGTCGGAAGCTACTATCTTGCCGTCCGAGAGGACAACCGTTTTTGCTGGTGTACGCACATTTGCGCCCCCTATCTTGATGAGGCCCACGCAGCGTGGTTCGATTCTGGCCTGCCGGTGGTCGGGTACTTTCACGACCGGGAGCCGGCCCTGGAAGGCATTCGCTGGATTACGCACTGCCTGGACGATTGGGAGAATGTTGGAGCGCGCCGATTTATTGATTTTCGTCAGCTTGCTGCGGCTGTCAGGCGGCAGCTTCACTTGTCGTTTTCCGAGGGTACGCTTCATCTCGCGGTGACAAACCATGGTGCGCCGGCACTGGTGCAGGGGCAACCTTTCAATGTATACGTGCCCGACATGGTCTTGCCGTCGACGCTATTGGTCTCACAGAGCGGCAAGACATCGATGCTGAATATTGACGTCACGAGTAAGGATTTCGGACGAGGCGTTCTCCCCGGATCGCCTGTCGGGCAGGATTCACGGCGATTCAGGAGACGTTCATGAGCACGACGTCCGTTGAACTGTCCGATATTCAGTCTATGATTCATGGCCTCACGGCAATCGTTATGGAGAGTGGGGTAACGAACCATCCCCTTATGAAGAGACGCACTGTGCTGAAGGGAGGTTGTGCTAAAAAAACGCGCAGCGATATATCTGATGTTGAAGTAATAAGAGCAGGCCGCGGGTATTGTTGCGGAACTGGGATATCAGCAGAGATGTCGGAACAGAGGTGAGAAAAGATGAATGATGCGAAACAGAGAAGGATTCTTGTTACCGGCGGCGCCGGGTATATCGGAAGTCATGCCTGCAAGGCCCTTTCGCGCGCCGGATTTACTCCGGTGACCGTTGACAACCTTGTCTACGGCCATCAATGGGCCGTGAAATGGGGTCCTTTCATCAAGGGAGACATCCATGACAGGCGGTTGCTCGATCGGGTTTTCAGATCCTACAGCCCTGCAGCTGTCATACATTTTGCTGCTTTTGCCTATGTCGGAGAGTCTGTCTCTGACCCTGGGAAATACTATCAGAACAATGTTGCAGGTAC
>QKDO01000036.1 GCA_003252075.1 Nitrospirota bacterium | reverse complement strand
CTCGTCACCCCACTGCCGGGCTCTGAAGGATGTTCCGTCGGGCTGGGTCAGGCTATGCAGCCCCGGTGCTGCAGGTACGGCGAAGACATTCTGTGTAAAGATCAACAGAAAAAGCGCACCCCAGAGAAAAGGAAAAAGGTTCTTGCCCCGATGAGTGCGCATCATTTCCCCTCTTGTAATACCTGAATATTTCTTATCCAGAATCTGCCGCCCTTTTCATCGCCCCTGTACTCCACTTCTGCTTTTATTCTCTTATATAACAGCTCCGGCAATATATTTTCCTTGGTGAAAAAAGCCAGCATCTGACCTTCTTTGTCTTTCAGAAAATTGGGCACGACTTCACTGTCATGAACACCCTGAACAAGAACGGTTAATTTGAAGATGACCTGCTCCGGCTCTATGTTCCATAGTTGAGATGAACCTGCACAGTATTCTTTGACCGTTCCCTCCAATATTGCCCTGTTGGGTATTGCCGGGACACCATAGGATAGAGAATACAGGGGAAGAAATAAGAAGGAGATCGTTATAAAGTGAAAAAATATTGTGATGGGTCGACGGGAAAGGCTCAAATCCGCAAATGCATTCCTCACTAAAAACTTTTTCCCGCCCATGCGAGCCCTCCAGAAGAAATACCGCTACTGTTTTATTCTAATTCATCCTCCTGTAAAAAGCATAACGTACCAAAGGTTTATCCTTGACCTTTTGCTGAAAAAGTGCAATCCAAAAGCAGGAATTGCCGGCTTCCACCTGTTCAAACAAGCACGGCCATTTCTCTCTTTCGGCTCACCAACAGATGCGGCAGTTACCAGTCGAGAAGTCGCTTTTGTCCCTGCAGGCTGCGGATATCGGTAACGTCCTGGCTCACTTCGAGGCAGCCCCGGTATTTCCCCCTGCTGTCACGCACCGCAAAATAGCGTATATAGATGAACCGGCCGCGCATCTGGATCCAGAAATCGGCAGTATCTTTGCTGCCGGACTTGAACTCATCCAGGATCTTCTCGACCATATCAACGCTTTTGGGAGGATGGCAGTTCTGCACCCTTCTGCCGATGATCCCCGGGCTTCGCGGGAATATCCTGTCCTCAGTATTCGAATAATAGATGACCTCGTCGTCCTCATTCACGAACGAAAGGTCAACGGGAAGATGGGTGAGCATCAGATTGACCTGCTCAGTCGTAAGTTGTCCGGTATCGAGATTCAGACTCCCTGCCCTGTTCGCCATCAGCTCGACCTGTGTTGCCGCACTGGTCGGCTGCCACCCCCTCTCGGGTTTGATCCACGCAAAGCCGATCTCTTCCTCCCCGGACATGACCTTGGCCCAGTCGTCATCACTCAGGGTATCAAGGGTCATGGGGAAGAGGATATGCTCCTCCTTGTAAATCATATCCCTGAGCATGGTGACCAGGGTCTTGAGCTCCAGCGGCGTTATGGCATTTTTCTTTACCTTTCCCTTCACATCCTTGAGCATTGCCCTGATATCATCATGCAGTGCCCACATCACCTTTGATGGCCCCGAGATACCTTTGGCCTCGAGCACGGGAAAGAGCTGGTTTTCCTTTCTGAGGAAATGCCGATCCAGCGCAGATACCTGCTCGAGCAGTCCTTCGAGCTTCGCCCGCTCATCTTTCAGGTTTTCGAGGTGCTCGATCTCTGTGATAATAGCTTCCGCCTGCCGGTTCTCCAGCATATAGGTATGCACCGGATGGCCGGCAGGCATACCCGGCATGACCTTCTTGTCAAGGGCCTCCCGGAAGACCTGTACATGCACATCGCAGAGTTTTTTTATTTCAGCCTCCGGCATGCCTTCGGCAATGAGCTGCTGCTCCATCTGGGCGATCTCGGTCGGGGCAACATCCTTGATCAGCCTCTGGAATCTCTCGATAAGGACCTTTCTGTCGGTCCCTGCATGCAGGTCCCTGATGATGCCTTTCAGGATGCCGAGCCGCTCTTCCGGTGAATGTTTCATACTCTCTGCTTCATCTCTTTTTACGGTCAGGGCCTCGCCTGTTCTCCTGTTCACTTCATCGGCGATTGCCGGCATGAGCTTTTCCAATGTCATCCCCGTAAACAGCGCAACCCTGCCCAGCGTTGCGACACGGCCGAGGGTCTTCATCATGACCGGGCTGTCAAGCGACTTGAACTGTGCATCCATACTGATCAGAAATTCCTTGAGAAAAGGATATCGCGCCAGCAAGTCAGCAACCTTGGTCTTTGAAGTCAGTTCCATGAATCTCTCCTTCTGTATATGTTTGTTTCTGAGAACGTGATGATCGTATGCAGAAAACGTCCGAGCTGATATGCCGGAAGATATTTCCCTGAAACGATTTTGACAGGGAGGAGCAGGGAGCACGCGGCATTCCCTGTGATGGTGAGGTCATTGACCTCTCTCCTCCCTCTGATTACCTTTTATCAGATATAGCGGCAGGTGTCAATCAAATATCATGTCGCAACCATCGTTGCCGTGGAAGAAGTGCACACAAATTTCCTGAAGGTAGTATGCGGAGGGTTTCAAGGGAGGTACAGGGGTATTACCCTCACCCTGTATACAGCGAAGCGCCTCGGCCTCATTGTCCTCCCTTACTTTCTTTTTACCAGAGTTACGGAGCCCTGTCAACAAGATTATTTTTTCTTCATCATTCCCATATCCCTTGACGGGCGGGCCGTGCCCCCTAAAATCACGGCATGAACAGATGCAGGCGTAATACTGCCGTACTCATTGTGGTCGTGCTGTTGCTGTTCTCTTCCGGAACGCAGTCCTATGCCGCTCCCACCTTTCCGGATGGGGGCAGACAGATCGGCAGAGGGTTTGCCGATATCTTCCGGGCAACAGGATCAGCGTTCAAGAAATCGGGCAAGGCAGTAGGCAAAGGCTTCAAGCAGGTCGGCAAGAGAACCGGATGGGCATTCAAGCAGATGGGTAAAGATATCGGCCGCGCCTTTTCAGGGAAGAATTGAGGGTGATGCCTCTCTCCCTGCATTCAGCTCATCCATAACAGAGAGCACATCCCGGAGGATCTCCTCACCACCGCTGCCGTCCACGCGGACCTCGAAACCGTCAGCCAGGTATTTCAGCCGGCCTTCCCTCGTCTGATGCAGTTCACCGATCTGCCGGGGCTGAACAGGTGTGTCCGGCGAAAAGGTCACAGTGACCCTGTCTTTGACGTTGCGCATCTTCATGACCAAAAGGCCCTTAGCCAGAAGCTTCAGCTTCATGATGCCGAGGAGATTCTGCACCTCCCGGGGAAGGGGACCGAACCTGTCCCGCAGCTCTGAGACAAAGTCTTCAATGTCCCTGTCTGCCTTGAAAGAGGATATCCGGCGGTAAAAACTCATGCGCACCATGACATCCTCGACATAGGATTCGGGAATAAAGGCAGATATGCTGAGGTCGATGACCGGCTCGATCTCTGCGGTAATCTCCTCACCCCGCATCTCGGCAACAGCCTTTTCGAGCATCTCTATATAGAGGTCAAAACCGATCTCGTGGATATGACCCGACTGCTCCGGCCCGAAGATGTTCCCGGCACCACGGATCTCAAGGTCACGAAGAGCAAGCCGGAAGCCGGCGCCAAGATAGCTCATCTCCTGCAAGGCCTGGAGCCGCTTCTTGGCCTCGTCGCTCATGAGGGACTCTCCGGGGACAATACAGAACGCATATCCCCGCAGGTTTCCCCTGCCCACCCTGCCGCGCAGCTGATACAGGTCAGCAAGCCCCATCTTGTCTGCCCTGTTCACGATGATCGTGTTCGCCCGTGTGATATCGAGGCCTGATCCGATAATGGAAGTCGAGACAAGGATGTCCACGTTGCCTTCAAAGAACCGGTGCATGATGCCTTCAAGCTCCTTTTCCGGCATCTGGCCATGGGCGACCGCAAGCCTCGCCTCAGGCACCAGCATCTGAATGTGCTGCCCCATCCGGTAGATGTCACCGATCCGGTTATGCACGAAAAATGCCTGACCGTCCCTGTCCAGTTCCCTGCTGATTGCGTCTTTGATGAGGTTGTCGTCAAAGATTGTGATGGTTGTCTTCACGGCAAGCCTCTCCTCAGGAGGCGTCTCTATGACGCTGATGTTCCGTATGCCCGAGAGCGCCATATGGAGCGTCCGCGGAATAGGCGTGGCTGTCATATTAAGTACATCGATATTTTTCGCAATCTCTTTGATTCTTTCCTTCTGACCTACGCCGAACTTATGTTCCTCATCGACGACAAGCAGGCCCAGCGAGTTGAAGGCAAGCTTTTTCGAAAGGATGGCGTGCGTACCGATCAGAATGTCCACTGCTCCTGCAGCTGCCGCATGCATGGTAGCCGTTATCTCTTTCCGGGATCTGAACCTGCTTATAAGGTCAATGCTGACCGGGAAGCCGGAGAACCGTTCCTGGAAGTTCCGGTAATGCTGCTCTGCAAGGATGGTCGTCGGCACCAGTACGGCGACCTGCCGGTTATCATAGACCGCCTTAAAGGCTGCCCGCATCGCGACCTCTGTCTTGCCATAGCCGACGTCGCCGCAGAGGAGCCTGTCCATGGGCTGGTCAGACTCCATATCACGTTTTATATCCGCTATTGCCGCGGCCTGGTCGGGCGTCTCCTCGTAGGGGAAGAAACTGTCGAATTCCCGGTGGAGCTCCGTATCAGCACTGAAGGTGAATCCCCGCGCAATCTTTCTGCCGGCATACAGGGCAACAAGTTTTTCTGCGAGTTCATGGACCTTTTTCCTGGCGCGTTCCTTCTTCTTCTCCCAGGTCTTGCCGCCCAGTTTGTCCATATGCGGGATGATTCCCTCTTCTGCGCGGTATTTTGAGAGAGCCTGAATGTTCTGGATCGGTATGTAGAGTCTTCCGTCCAGGTATTCGATCTGCATCAGCTCTAGTTCGGTCGAACCGTTCTGCCTCCGCGCAATGCCCGAGAATTTCCCGATGCCATGGTCACGGTGAACGACAAAGTCTCCCGGCATGATATCATCGAGAGATGCCAGAAGGTTTGAGACTCTCGACGTTTTCTGTTGACGATGGAGGTGGCGCTCTCCGAATATCTCCCGTTCGGTCAGGACAAGAAGGCCCTCAAGATGAAGACCGGAGGAAAGCCTCCCCTGGGTGACCGAAAGCCTGCCGGCAAAGGTGAACAGGTCTTTCAGCTCGACCGAGGGCAGCATGATATCCTTATCCCGGAAAAGGTCGCGCAGCCGCTCGGCCTGGCCAGCCGACGGCAGGACGATCATCACCCGGTCTGTTTCAGAAAGTTGTGCGATCGTCCCGGGCAGATCTTCAAGGTTTTTCCGTTCTCCGGGAAGGATGCCCAGGCCCTGGACAGAAAGGAGACCGGCATCTCTTTGGCGCATCTGCCGGGATGTCACCGGGGACTCTTCGTCAGAGAGGGTGCCGGCCTCGAAGGAATAGCGGGAGAGATAGGTAAGCGGATCAGGAAGTGAATCTTTATCATCCGGCAAAAAAAGGCAATAATACCGTCTGTCACCGGCGATATCCGTGAATTTCCAGCTCAGCTCCGGTTCCCGGGCCGGAAAGACCGTGATCTCCTCGATATCCTTCACAGACTTCTGGGTCCCGATATCGAACATTCGGAGCAGTTCAATCTCATCGCCGAAGAACTCTAACCTGACCGGGTATTCCGCTGTTGCGGGAAAGAGATCGAAGATCCATCCCCGTTTGCTGTAATCACCTTTTTCCATGACCATGGGTACGGCCCGATATCCGAGATCGACCAGGGCCTCTTCAAACCGGTCCCGTTCCCGACGCTCGCCGCGTTTCACCCTGATCAGCTGCTCATCCAGCAGTTCCTTGTCCCAGAACGCCGCATGCAGGTTCGCGAAAGAGGTTACGAGAGAGTCCCCGGGCCCCAGGGTAAGCAGAACCGCAGCCCGTTCACCCGAGCGCTCAGGGCCTTCTGCATCGGGGATGAAACAGACCCCTCCTCCGGACAATATGGTCCGGTAAAAGGCTATATCCTGTTTCAGCGTCTCCGCACTCTGACTGTCCTTCTCTATGGCGACAAAGGGCTGCGGGTCCAGGGCCAGAAGGAGAGCGGCCGATGATCCGGGAAGATTATAGATCCGGTCGTTTTCCCGGAGGAGCGGGAGCAGTCTGCTGTTCAGCGATGAGAGGATATCCAAGGTTGCTAGACGGATCGAAGGATTTTTTCTATGGTCTTTGTGGTCGAAAGGCCTTTGACATAGGCAAGGCTGCGGGTCTCTTTGGCGATATCAGAACCGACGATATCTTCTTTTTTCCAGTCTCCACCCTTAACCAACAGATCGGGCCGTACGGTCTTGATGAGGTTGTAGGGTGTCTTCTCGCTGAATATGACGATGTAATCCACCGCAGCGAGGCCGGCCAGCACCTCCGCCCGGTGCTTCTCGCTGTTCACCGGCCTTCCCGGCTTCAAACCCGCCACAGACCTGTCTGCATTCAGCCCGACAATGAGCACATCACCGAGTTTTTTTGCCCGGTTCAGGTAGCGCACATGCCCTGCGTGGAGGAGGTCAAAACAGCCGTTCGTAAAAACGATCTTTTTGCCCTGCTTTCTGAGGCGGGCTGACATCTTCCCTATCGTCTTCCGGTCACATATCTTTTTCATGTTATGCCTGCATTTCCCTGAGCAGCTCTTTTGCCTTTTCGATGATCGACCGGTCACCCCGGTAGGTCACGGTTTCAAGAGCGGTCTCGAGGGGGTACCAAGCTGCGCTGTCCACCTCGGCATCATGATCTGCCGTGTCCCCGCTTACATAATCCATAAGATAGAAAGAGACCGTCTTCCTGCATTTCGTGTTCTCCTCCCGGATGTAGTACCAGTAGGAAATATCACCCAGCCTCCCGATAATCCTGCCGTTCAGCCCTGTCTCTTCCCGGACCTCTCTGACTGCAGCCATCTCGGGCGTCTCACCATGGTCGACAACGCCCTTGGGAAGACACCATGCAGTCCCCCCTTTCACCGATACAAGGGCTATTTCTAGACTGCCGTCAACATTTCTGTATATCACGCCTCCTGAAGATGTCTGCGTTTTCAAGGCCGCAGGGCGTATCATGGCTGTTACTGCCCGGGCCCGCCGCTCACCGCAGCCATGATATCGTCCCTCAGGCGAAGGGGTTTCATCTGCGGATTTACGCACCCGAGCCGGACTGTAGCGTCGACGAGCTTCTGGCCGGTCGCATCCCTTCTTATCTCATGGCGGAACGTAATGGATGCCGGGCCCGCACGCTCTACGAGCGTTTCGATCCTAAGGATATCGCCGTATCTGCCGGGGGACAGGTACCTGAGTGACGCCTCGGCAACAACGAAGAAAATACCCTCTTCGATAAGCTGCTGCATGCGAATGCCACGGGATTCAAGAAATTCCGTCCGGGCACGTTCACAGTATTTCAGGTAGTTCGCGTAATAGACAACACCGCCGCAGTCAGTGTCTTCGTAATAGATCCGTATCTTCAGGACGTGTGCCACGGTCAGAAGGTCTTTCCGGTCAGGAGTCGCACAATATCATTGTAGAAAGCAAAGGCCATGAGCAGGAGCAGAAGCGCAAGTCCGATCCGCTGCGATACCATGATCACTTTCTCGCTCAGCGGTTTTCTCCGCAGCGCCTCAATGCCCAGGAAAAGGATATGTCCTCCGTCAAGCACCGGGATCGGCAGCAGGTTCAGTATGCCCAGGTTTATGCTGATCACGGCCATGAATGTAAAGAAGTTCATGGCGCCCTGGCTCGCCTGCTGACCGGCCATCTGGAATATAAGGATCGGCCCACCGATGGTATCTGCAGGGATCACCCTTTGTATGAGCTTCACGATCGAGACGAGGGTCAATACGGATATGTCCCACGTACGGGTAAATGCCAGCGACAGGGATCTGGCGAGCCCTTCACGGCTTACCTCGGTCTTTCCCGAAGGGGTGATGCCGATGAGACCGACTTCCTTGTCCTCCCCGAACAGGTTCTTGATCACCTTCTTCTCCGGCTTTACCATGAGGGAAATAGTCGCTCCGTTCCTGTCGATCGTGATGGCAAGGTCCTTGCCCGGCTGATCGTGGATGATCGCGGTCATCTCATCCCAGCGTGCGATCCTGCTGCCCTCGATCGTCATGATGGTATCACCCTTCATGATGCCCTGTTGTGCTGCGGGCGACCCTGCGGTGACCTCCCCGACCTCGGGGAGCAGATAAGGAACGCCGTTCATGAAGACAAGGAAAAATACGAGCACCGCAAAGCAGAGATTGAAGAACGGTCCGGAAAAAACGACGGAAAAACGCTTCCATATGGGCTGATAATTATATGCACGGTGTTTATCTACCTCGTCAAGCTCCTCCTCGGGCTCTTCACCGAGCATTTTCACATATCCGCCGAGCGGAAATGCCGAGAGAAGATATTCGGTCTCACCGTACGTTTTACCGACGACCTTCGGCCCGAAACCGAGAGAGAACTTCAGTATTTTGATACCCAGGGATTTGGCAACTATGAAGTGGCCCAGCTCGTGCACGAAAATGAGAATGCCGAGCAGCACTGCTGCATACAAAAGCATCATCCGTTATTCTCCTTTATATGTATTTCCGCTGTCTCCCGCGCCCAAGCGTCGGCCCCGAGCACATCCCGGAGCGTGGGAGATGTTATCACTGTGTGCTCCCTGACGGTCCTTCTGATCACGGCAGGTATGTCATTGAACCCTATCCGCTTATCGAGAAATGCATGGACAGCCGCCTCGTTCGCCGCATTCAACACGGCAGGGACCGTACCTCCGGCACGGATTGCCTCGTAGGCATAGGACAGGCAGGGAAAGCTGTCATGGTCCGGTTTTTTAAAGGTCAGGCTGCCGATCCTGTCGAGTTCAAGGCCGTGGATAGGTGTTTCGAGCCTGTCCGGCCAGGAAAGCGCATAGGCAATGGGGGCCCGCATGTCAGGCATGGACATCTGCGCCAGAAGTGTCCTGTCCCTGAACTCGACCAGGGAATGCACGATGCTCTGCGGGTGGATCAGAACATCCACGCGGTCAGCGTCCACATCAAAGAGCCAGCAAGCCTCGATCACTTCAAGCCCCTTGTTCATGAGCGTGGCAGAGTCGATCGAGATCTTCCTGCCCATGGACCAGTTCGGGTGCTTGAGCGCATCCTCTGCGGTAATGTCGCCAAACTCGTGTTTTCCCCTGTTCACAAAAGGACCTCCGGACGCCGTAAGCACGATCCGCTGAATCTCTGTTTTTTTTCTTCCTTCAAGGCACTGGTAGACTGCCGAATGTTCGCTGTCAACCGGGATGATCCTGATGCCGCTGCGTCTTGCCTCTTCCATGACGATACTTCCCGCCATGACAAGAGCCTCCTTGTTCGCAAGGCCGATGTCCTTCCCCGCGCGGACGGCAGTGATCGTGGGCACCAGGCCGGCGGCACCGACAATCGCCGAGATCACAAGGTCCGCACTCTCGTGCCCGGCCGCCTGATCGATGCCGTCGGGACCAAAGAGTATCCTGACGCCGTTAACCCTGTGGGAAAGCTCCTCTGCCGTCTGCTGGTCGGCTACGGCAACGATGTCGGGCCGGAAGGCCCGGATCTGCTCTTCGAGGAGACCGATATTCCTTCCCGCGGCAAGAGCGACCACCTTGAACTGGGAACTGTTTCTGGAGATGACGTCGAGCGTGCTCCGGCCGATCGAGCCGGTCGATCCGAGGATCGTGATACGTTTCATTGAATATATTATACAAAAAGGGGGGCTCTTTTATCCTTACCTGGGTGATGGCTTATCCGATCACGTTCAGCATGATGCAGCACCAGTAAAAGACCGGGCCGGCGAAGGTGACACTGTCAATCTTGTCGAGCATGCCGCCGTGGCCGGGGATGATGGAGCTCGAATCCTTGATATGAGCATCCCGCTTAAACATGGACTCTGTCAGGTCGCCGATGACAGAGGAAAATCCCACGGCAAGCCCAAGGAAAACCGCTTTCTGTAACGGCATGAAATTCAAGATCGCAAAGCGTATCAGCGCGGCGCCGATGATCCCGCCGATAAGGGAACCAACTCCCCCTGCAACCGTTTTATTCGGACTGACCTCGACATAGAGCTTTCGCCTGCCCAGGCTCCTGCCGATATACAGTGCCATACTGTCGGAACCCCAGACAGCAAAATACAGCATGACCAGAAGCGGTGCGCCGGCCCTGATAATGTTCACCTGGAATGACATCAGGACCGGAATATAGAGCAGCCCGAAGACTGCAGCCGTCGCCTCACGGATCGCCCCTGCAGGCTCCCTTTTCGCGATGAGCCTCACCATCAGAAGGGAAAGCAACGCGAGCGTCAGGATCTCGGGGAAAACATCGCGGGAAAAATAATGCACCGTGAGCACCACGGCACCCCAGAAGAGACCGGCATATTTCACTGGGCCTTCAACACCGGAGATCACATAGAACTCTGCGAGGGCGACCGTCGACACGAAGACAAGGAGAAACAGGAAATATTGCGGCGGCAGGTACATGACGTACAGGTAAAGTGCCGGGATGGCAACAAGCGCTACGACAAGCCTTTTAAGATGCATTGTTCCTCGAAGAGACCCTGCCGAAACGCCGCTCCCTGCCCTGGAAGTCCTGGATTGCCAGCATGAACTCATCGCGGTCAAAGTCCGGCCAGAGAGTTTCACTGAAATAGAGCTCGGCATAGGCAGCCTGCCAGAGCAGGAAATTGGACAGCCTTCGTTCCCCGCTGGTCCTGATGATCAGATCAGGATGCGGAAGTCCTGCCGTATCAAGGCAGTCATCAAAATCCAGCTCATTCAGTTCACCGGCTACTTTTCCGGTGCTCATCGCTTTTTTTATTGCCCTGAGGATTTCGTTCCTGCCGCTGTAGCTGAGCGCTGCAACCAGCTTAAGCCCCGAATTGTCTGCGGTGTTCTTTTCGGTCTCCCGGATCAGCGCCTGTATGTTCTGGGGAAGGCGCCAGGTCTCGCCGATAGCCCGGAAGACCACATTCTTTCTTTTCAGGTACTCGAACTCGTTCCTCAGGTAGATCTCGAGGATTCTCATGAGCATGGAGACCTCATCCTGCGGCCGCTGCCAGTTCTCTGTTGAGAACGCATAGAGCGTCAGGCATTGTATGCCAAGCTCGATAGAGACATCGATCACTTCGCGGGCGCGCTCCGCGCCCCTCCTGTGGCCTTCGATCCGCGGCAGGCCCCTGAGCTCTGCCCACCTGCCATTACCGTCCATGATGATCCCGACGTGCGAAGGTACTCGACCTGAAAGATCCATGGTGCTATCTCCCCCTGACTGAATAGATCTGGAGCGTTGATCCGAGAGGGCTCTCCCCCTTCATGATATTGCCGAACTTTATGCCGAGCATCGGACTGCTCAATACCACGACCTTGTCTCCGGCAAGCGCATAATCGAGAAGCGTGCCCGACACATCGTCGACGATTGTCCTTTCGTCCACGGAAAAGCCATTCCACCAGTAACTCTTGATAAGAGAGCTCTTGTATCCAATACCTCTTGCCATATTGATGATGGGTATGCGCTGAACGACGAGGACTTCTTTGCCCCGTGTCAGCAGTCGGTCCTTTATCGACCATTCACCTGCATCGATAAAGGATATAGGAGCAGGCTTCTTGAATGTCGTGATGAATCCTCCGGTGTCCGATCCGCTTCTCCATATCCTGATCCCCTTGTCATTGTAAATGTTCAGAAACCCCTTTTCGTCATAGGTGAAAAGGGCCTGCTCTTTTTCCGGACCCTCGATCCCAACGTAGTCGTATATGGTTATCCCTTTGGGGAGGGTTACCTTTTCTCCTCGCTTGTATCCGTTGTCCCAGACCACGGTGAATACATCGTCCTTGAAACCGTCAGATGACGAGTACATCTGGCCGATGAGGGATGTGCCGAGCCTGCGGAGGAAGTAATTCACCTCTCCGATCTTCTTGAACGCCGACCCCTCAAGTTCGTAGATAACAGAAACAACACTGCCGGGCTCAACTGAGCTGACCAGAGAGTCGCCCGAGCCCTTGACTGGCCATCCGCCTGAATACATCATGCTGATGATGATCTCGTCCCGTCCGTTCTTGTTCACATCCATGGTGTCGACCCAGATATGGTCGTCGAGTGTGGCACCCTTCAACTCCCAGAGCGGCTGGAGATCGCCTGCCGGCAGGTACGTCAGGATGTCCTTGCCGTTGCTGACAGCAATCTCCTGCTGACCGTCACCATCGAAGTCGCCGGTCACGACGAACCGCGCGCTGTAGGGCAGGTTATACCGGAAGATCGCCTCCCCGGAGAGGGGTGTGAAGAATTCCGCCCCGAACCTGAGGTCCTTGGTGAATGCGATGTCCACCTTTACCTCGGCATCATAAAAGCGGCTTCCGTCTGAGGCCCAAAAAAGCTGTTCCCTGAGCAGGGTACCCTTGTCAGCCTCCTTTGCCGTCAGGAGAAGGAGCACCTCGACACCGAGTTTCTTTGCCTCTGCTGTCGCTATCTTTTCATCGCCGGTCTCCAGACCGGTATCGACCATCTCTATCCTTCCGCTTGCCTTCAGTTTGCGGTACAGATCGTCTCCCAGATACCAGTCGACCTTTTTCTCCTGGATGAAAGCCATCCTCACCTTGGTCTCGGATATTCTTACGCGATCGCCTTCTTTCGCTGTTCCTTCGACAACAACGCCCGTCACCCGGTCACCTTGTATGTCCCTAACCTCGACCTTTCCCGCATGGCTCTCTACCTTACCGAGGATCTCGCGTGTTAGGGGGTGCCGGAAGGGTTCGCCCTCACTCAGGATATTGAATCGCATGCCCGGCCTGAGTGGCTCTTTCACGTCCACGGTGAACGTGATCGCGTTTCCTTCAACGTGAACGATCTTCCCTGCCACCGGGTTAAAGAACTGCAGTGTTCCGTCTCTGAGAATTGCAAGCGGATCATCGGCAGCAGCGCAGAGCGCGGACATAAGCAGCAAGGCAACCACACAGAATATATTTTTTTTCATTCTCATCCCTCCCCGAGGTCTTCGGTAATTCGTAACTCTTTCCTGTCCAGATTCTCCCGGGTGGCGACGAACAGGTGAACCACGCCTCGATGACGCTGTTTCATGCCTTCACCGGAAAGCGCAACGCTCCCGGCAATAAAAATGCCGAAAGCCATTCCCCGGGGCGCGCTTCCGCACTCGGGTCTCTGCTGGTCCGCAGTATGATCTCTCCGAGGATTACAAGACATGAAAATTGCTTACCCAATATACCATAAATATCAGAGACGGTGAAAGAACTCCCGGGCCTGCAGCGGCCAGAAAAACAGCACGCCGGCAGGAGAGGATTCGAAGATAGTGACGGCATGACATCAGGGGCACACGGTTCCATCTCCTGGTCTCCGCGGCCGGGGAAACACTCTTTTCCGCAAAGCCGAAGGGCCCTTATTGTGCGGTGCAAGCCCTTTTCAGCACTTTAGGAAGAGCTTCCTGCGCCTGATCCGCATCCCAAAAGGCGCAGACCCGCGCAACCTTTCCGAACTGGTCAAGCAGATAGGGACTTCCGAAGGAAATATAGAGGTCTGCGTCTTTACTGCATATCTCTGCCTGCTTCTGCAGCCATCCGCTGGCTCCGCCTTTCCACGCCCTGGTCTCTGAAAATATTGCTACGATCACAGTTGCATCCGGACCTTTGCGGATATTTGGCACGGGAGAGCCGGGACTGATCCTGACCGTCCTTGTGCCGGGAAAATATTTCTCCATGGAACGGATGAACGTCTCCCCCTTCTCCTCATCTTCGTCGTTCAGCACAACGACCAGCGGCCCACCCTTGATACGGCAGCGCCCGCTCACCGAGATGGCTGCCCCCGTGAGTCTCCGGGAGAGTTCCCTGTGTCGGTCAAACAATGGTACCGCGCTGTCTGCTACAGGGTGCAACCCACTTCTGAATCTCAGCAGTCTGTCAGGAAAGCAGGGCGAGTGCAATTTCGCAAGATATGCAGCCATACGGTCCGGGTCGGAAGGATGGAGCAGAATATCGATACCGGCAGCAAGTGCCAGACGCGATGCTTCATGCTCGGAAAATTTCCCGATGCCGCCCATATTCAGCGCGTCCGTTATCAGGATGCCGTCGTACCTCATCCTGCTTCGGATGAACGCAACGGCCTTTTCCGAAATAGAGACGGGCATGCCTGAGGGGTCGAGCGCCGGGACGCTCAGATGACCGAGCATCATCATCCTAACCCCTGCCTTGACCGCTGTCAAAAACGGCTTCAGTTCGCACCGCCGCAGCCTTCTTATATCCTGCTTCAGCACCGGGAGCTGTATGTGTGAATCGACCGATGTATCACCATGCCCCGGGAAATGCTTGCCGCAGGCTGCAATGCCGTTCTTCTGGAGGACCCGTATCATCTCGGCGCCAAGGAACGACACGATCCGCGGCTCCTCGCCAAAGGCCCTTGCAGCTATGATAGGATTCTTCGGATTCGTATTGATGTCGAGTACCGGCGCAAAGATCGTATTGATACCGGCAAATCTCCCCTCACGGGCCAATGCCCTGAAAGACGCTCTCACCCGTCGTGCTTCTGAACCCTGAGCATCAAAGGCACGACCTTTTTTCAGCGCGGCCGCGAGTGCCATCGCGGGGGGAAAATGCGTCCCGCCTTTCAGCTGCTGCCCCAAGCCCCGTTCAAGATCAGATGCGATGATAAGGGGCGTGTCTGCCTCATCCTGCAGTTTCTGCACATATTTCCTGACCGTGCCGATCTCGCCGCCGAAGATGATAAAGCCGGCAACTCCCTTTCTCACCAGCGTGCGGTAATGGGAGTACCGTCTCCTGATCTCCTGCCCGTCCAGACGGGTGACCATGAACTGATAATAGTTCACCGCGCTCCTTCCCTGCCGGAACAGCCCGGCTCAGCCTTCATGATCCTTAAGACCTCCGCTGAAATAGGCAAATGCCCTGTTCATGCTCTTCATGTCGCCGGTAAACAGAACGATATCACCTTCCTGAAGCCGGAAAGCAGGGTCCGGGTTTGTCAGGACCGTATCCGCTCTTCGTACGGCAATGATGGTTACACCGGTCTTTTTCCGTATCTCGAGTTCCGCAATGCTTCTGCCTGCAAGGGGTGACTTCTCAGGTACGCTGATACCGTCCAGCGCTATCTCGGGCAGCAGCCTATCCTGCGCAAAGATATGGCGTTTGGGAAGATCAATGCTCCTCAGCGCCGTATAGCTGTTACTCCGTATCCGCTCGGCCATATCCATGATGACATGACGGGGGAAGCGATACCGGTTCAGGACCCGCGCAAAGATTTCGATGGAAGTTTCAAATTCCTCCGGTATCACCTCGTCCGCACCAAGGGCTGTAAGATCATCGACCTCGGCAAGGTATTTTGTTCTGACGATGACATAGAGTTCCGGATTCTGATGACGGGCAGCAGAAACAATCCTCCGCGTGGAGGCAGGGTCGGATATGGCAACGACAAGCAGCCTGGCATGCTCCGCCCCCATGTGACGGAGGATCTCCGGGCTCGTTCCGTCACCGTAATTGATAGGCTCTCCTTTTTTCTTCATCGCCCGTACGGTATCGCTGTTCATCTCAAGAATGGCATAGGGTATTCCTACCTCTCTGAGCACCCGTGCCAGATTTCTGCCGTTCAGGCCGAACCCGACAATAATAATATGGTCCTGCATCGCCCCGGGTAACGCTTCCCCGGAAGACGCGCCCTGCAATCTGTTCATCCTTGCCATGACCCTGCGCGACATGATCCAGCCCGATATGGAAGGAGCGATATCCAGCATCACCGGTGATATCATCATCGTCAGCACGGATGCGGACAGAAAAATCTGGTAAAACATCTCCGAGATAAGGCCCGATTCCCTTCCCGCAACGGCAAGGACAAAAGAGAATTCCCCTATCTGGGCGAGCCCGAGCCCTGCATGCATCGCAGTCCTCAGGGATGCTCCTGCCAGCAGGGCTGCCACCGTGCCGGTGACCGTCTTGAGACCGATAACGAACAGAACGGAAAGCATGACCACCCATACATGGTCAACCATGTACCCGATATTCATCAGCATACCGACCGAGACAAAGAACAGACCGATAAAACTCTCCTTAAAGGGAAGGATGTCCGATGTCGCCTGATGCGCGTATTCCGACTCAGATACCATAAGCCCGGCAAGGAACGCGCCAAGTGCAAGCGACAGGCCGAACCGCGATGTTATCAGCGCAATGCCGAGGCAGAGAAGAATAATCGTGGTTATGAACAGCTCCCGGCTCCGGGTGCTGACGACCTCATGCAGCAGTTTCGGAACGAGCCACCGTGCGCTCAAAAGGACCGCGGCAATGATCAAGGCCGCTTTTCCCATCTTCAGCGCCACGACGGCAATCTCCGGCCCTTCCCCTGCTAGTGAGGGAATGAGAAGCATGAGGGGAACAACGCAAAGGTCCTGAAAGATCAGGATGCCCACCATGACCCTCCCGTGAGGAGAGTCGGTCTCGCCTTTTTCCGCAAGGATCTTCAGAATAACTGCCGTACTGCTGAGGGCAGTGAGAAATCCCCAAAAGACCGCTCTCCGCGCATCCACGGTCGCAGGGGAAAATGCCAGGGCGGAGAGCACAATGGTGAGCAAGACCTGTCCGCCCCCGCCAATGATAACGGACTTCCTGATACCGGCAAGCTTCGCCATGGAAAATTCAATGCCTATGGTAAAGAGGAGAAGGATAACGCCCACTTCAGCCATCATCTCGACAGCATGCGTATCCCCTATCAGCCCGATGCCGTATGGCCCGATAATAACACCGGATATCAGGAATCCCACGATCGAAGGTATCTTTGCCCGGTGGAGGACAAAGACCACCAACGCAGAGACGCCAAAAATGATCACCAGTGACTGTAGAAACGGATATTCCATTTTGTTATGGTATCACACTTCATCCCCGACATCAGCAGTGCAGTCGCATACGGCACGGGCCAATATATGACTTGTGCATGGCGTTTACGGAATGACCTGCCGGTCTTTTCTGCTCCGGGGTATTTGTAAAGAGCGGCAGCGTGCTGGTATCCTAATCAGACTGCATTATCCATGACAGAGGTGATCAATGGGATTTTTTGAGCGGCTCAAGCAGGGCCTTACGAAGACCAAACAGGGCTTTGTCGAGAAGGTCGAATCGATCTTCCAGGGGAAGCCCATAGACAGCGAGACCCTCGAAGAGCTGGAGGAAACACTGATCCTGGCGGACATCGGCGCCATCAGTGCCTCCGAGGTCGTGGATCATCTCAGGGAAAAGGCAAGGAAGGGCGAACTTGGCGAGTCCGGTTCGGTGAGAGAATTTCTGAAGAAAGAGTTGTCCTCCCTGCTCGGAGCCGGACAAAGGCTCGTGCCGTACGGCGAAAAGCCCTTTGTGATCCTTGCGGTAGGCGTCAATGGTGCTGGAAAGACTACCACGATCGGAAAGCTAGCCAGCAGGTTCCGGGATCAGGGATATTCCGTACTTCTGGCGGCAGGGGATACCTTCAGGGCAGCTGCCATCGAGCAGCTGGAAATTTGGGGAGAACGGTCGAAGGCACAGGTGGTCAAGCACCAGAGCGGTTCAGATCCCTCGGCAGTGGTGTTCGATGCGATCGAGGCGGCACGGGCCCGGGGTACCGATATCGTCATCATCGATACCGCAGGACGCCTCCACACGAAAAGCCCCCTCATGGAAGAGCTGAAAAAGATACGGCGCGTATGCGACAAGGCACTCCCCGGTGCACCCCACGAAGTGCTGCTGGTCGTTGACGCCACGAACGGCCAGAACGCGCTCAAACAGGCTGAGATTTTCAATGAGACAGTAGGCGTGACCGCCATAGCCCTCACCAAGCTCGACGGCACGGCGAAAGGGGGGATTGTCTTTGCGATCAAAAAGGAACTGAATATCCCGGTCAAACTTATCGGCGTAGGCGAAGGAGTTGACGACCTGCAGGACTTTGAGCCGCAGGATTTCGTAAAAGCACTCTTTGATTAGCGGGAGGAGAATAGGTGCCATCGAGGCCTGTGGCAGCACATCAAAAGGTAATAAGGAATGTTTGACCACAAAGAACTGCTTACGCGCATACTCTGTGACACCTTGCCGCCGGTCACTGCGGACGGAGCATATCTCTTTGGGCAGACCAGGGATAATCAGGAATCTGTTTTTCGTTCTGCGCAGGAGCTTATTTCTCGTGCCCGTGTCCGAAAGACCCTGATTTCAGATGCAGAGCCCAAAAGCGGCTATCCGGGCGGGCTTGCATGGCGGGCGGCCCTCACGGCGCACGGCGTCAGCGGTTCGGTCATTGAAGAGGTTC
>QKDO01000079.1 GCA_003252075.1 Nitrospirota bacterium | reverse complement strand
TATCGTTGCCATAGATGAAAAGAGCCTTGCCGAGTTCGGCAGATGGCCTTGGCCCAGAAGTCTCCAAGGCAGGCTGATTGAGGAGATCTTCAGGGCGCAACCAGCTGTCGTTGCTCTTGATATTTTCTATGCGGAACCGGAGTCGCCGGATGCGGACAGTTCATTTGCCGCCTTGCTCTCCCGGCATCGTGACAAACTGGTAATCGCCCTCGGTTTTGAGGTTGAACAGGGAAAGCTCTTTCGCGGAGACGTGGAAGAAGGGCTCCTCGACCAGGCGATCCCGCGGATCGAGAATACGAAGTCCCTCTTTCCGACGGAGGCTTGGAGGATTCTTCTGCCGCCGACAACGATCGCCAAAGCAGCCAACTTCGGCCATGTTTACGCCCAGCCCGACAGAGACGGAAAATTACGGCTGGAGTCACTCTTCATAAAATATGGAGATGAATACTTTCCTTCTCTTGCGCTGCAGACCGCCCGCATGTCGCTCGGTATTCCCCTCGATAACGTGCGTATCATCGGCGGTGCCGGACTGCGTCTCGGCGACCGGACCATACCAACCGACAGGGCAGGCAGGCTTGACATCAATTATCTTGGCCCGGAGAAATCCCTGCGCTACGTGTCAGCGGCTGACGTGCTGAACGGACGCATAGCGAAGAATATGCTCAGGGAGAGGATCATTTTTGTCGGCACATCGGCGATTGCCACTTATGACCAGAAAAGCACGCCGTTCTCGGCAAACTATCCCGGCGTAGAGAAGAATGCCACCGTGGTTGCAAATATCATGAGCAGCAGCTTCATACGGCCCTCCCTGCTTCTCTCAACACTCCTCAGCGTTCTTGTGTTCGGACTGCTCCTAGCCGTTATCAGCCACAGGATGAAAGCAGCCGCTGCCATCCTCACCTTTCTCTCTGCTGCATCGTTCATTGTTTTGTACAACCAGATCCTCTTCACATACTTCGGCATGCGCATGAATCTTTTCTACCCCCTCGCCACCGTGATCACCGAGGGGGTCTTCATAATCGGTCATCGGTATTTCATCGAAGAAAAGAAGGCGAGAGACATACGGAAGATGTTCTCAAGCTATGTCTCTCCGAAAATCGTTGAGGAGATCATCAGCCATCCTGAAAAGGCGGTTTTGGGCGGAGAAAAGAAAACGGTCACCGTATTGTTCTCCGACCTGATAGGCTTCACCAGCATTTCAGAGAGGAACAAACCGGAAAAGGTTGTAGCCCTTCTGAACGAATACTTCCAGGAGATGACCGGCATCATATTTAAATGGGATGGAACGCTCGATAAGTTCATGGGAGACGAGATCATGGCGTTTTGGGGTGCACCGACTGAACAGCCCGACCACGCTGAACGCGCAGTCCGCTGCGCGCTCGACATGGCCGCTCGTCTCTCAGAGATGCAGAAGCGATGGACGCTCAAGGGTGAGGAAAGGCTCGATTGCGGCATCGGGATCAACACCGGAGAAGTCATTATTGGTAACATAGGTGCGGAAGGCCGCAAAATGGATTATACGGCCATCGGCGATCATGTGAACATAGCATCACGGGTGGAAAAGCTGACCCGCCAGTACCAGGCAAGGATCATCATAACGGAGTTTACCGTTTCCCATGTCAAGGGATTGATCACCGGCGGCAGTTTCGGCCATGTGGACCTGAAATTCGTGGATACGGTGACGGTCAAGGGCAAGGGGAAAGGCTTACAAATCTATGAGATGAAAGATTCACAGGAAAAGGAGACATTATGAAGTACCAGATCGGAAAGCCTGGCAGAGTTGTTGTCATGAGATTCGAGGACCGTGACGATGTTATCGCCAACCTCGTGCATATTGCAAAAAAGGAGGATATCCGGGCAGCAGTGTTCTACCTTGTCGGGGGAATGCGCGAAGGCAGCATTGTTGTGGGCCCGGAAAAAGATGAGTTTCCGCCAACGCCGGTATGGAACAAGCTCGGTGAGGTGCATGAGGTTGTCGGTTTTGGCACCATCTTCTGGCAAGACGATGAGCCCAAAGTGCACTTCCATGGGGCCTTCGGAAAAAAAGACATGGTAAAGGTGGGCTGTCTCAGGGCAGACGCAGAGACCTTCCTGGTACTGGAAGCGGTCATCACGGAGATCGAAGGAGTGACGGCAAAGAGAGTACTTGATCCCCTGTCCGGCATGGTGCTGCTGAAACTCTAGCAAAAATTATTCTTGACGTATGATACCCGCGAAAGGCCATAGTATTTTTGCTCATTCTCGGCCTTCGACCTCCGAGGAATTTGCCTTCTTTCTTGCATTATATACTGTCTGTGTATCGGGCAAATAAAACCGCTCAAATACCATGCCCTCACCGCGCAGGATAATTCATAATAACGAGGGCTAGGCCGGACACGGGAGGAAACAGACAGCTACACAGACCATATCCTGCACAGACGTTATTTCATGTTTTCCCGTGCAGTTTCTTCTCCCAATCCCAGGCAGTCTTGATGATGAAAGTCAGGTCGTCGTATCGGGGCTTCCAGCCGAGTTCCTGCCTGATCCGTGAGGAGTCCGCAACAAGGGCAGGCGGATCCCCTTCCCTCCGTCCGGTCTCCTGCACCGGGAAGTCAATTCCCGTTACCCTTTTCACCTCTGCTACAACCTCCCTGACCGAAAAGCCATGCCCATATCCGCAGTTGAAGACCCTGCTCGTGCCGCCACGGGAAAGATGGTCGAGCGCGAGGACATGGGCTTCTATGAGATCATCTACATGAATATAGTCCCTGATGCAGGTGCCGTCAGGTGTCTCATAATCGGCGCCGAAGATCCTGAGCTCTTTCCGCAGCCCGAGCGCTGCCCGGAGCGAGACCGTGATGAGATGGGTTGCGTCCTTGTATTTCTGCCCGATCCGGGATGCGGGATCAGCCCCCGCAACATTAAAATATCGCAGGGCAACGTACCGGAGCCCTGATGCATGACTGACATCCCGGAGCACCTGCTCGACCATCCGCTTTGAAGCGCCATAGGGATTGATCGGCAGCAGCAGCGCACCTTCCGTGACCGGTACGCGCTCAGGGATGCCATAGACCGCAGCGGTCGAGGAAAAGATAAACCTCTCGACCTTATGCCGCAGACATGTCTCGATGAGGGTAAGGGCGTTGACAAAATTATTGCGATAGTATTTGATCGGCTCCCTGACCGACTCGTCTACAACGATATGCGCTGCAAAGTGGGCAACCGCGTCGAATTTCTCCTTTACGAAGAGTGCATCGAGTGTCGCAGCATCTGCAAGATCAGCGACCAGCAGCCTCCCGTGCAGAACTGACTCCCGATAGCCCGTGGAGAGATTGTCATAAATGACAACTTCGTGCCCCTTCTCCCCGAGGGTCCGCACCATATGACTGCCGATATAGCCGGCTCCGCCCGTTACCAGGACCTTCATAAGGTGTCACATAACAGAAGAGAGAGAAGTGTTAATCTGTCCGTAAAAAGCCCTGTTCTCATCCGGTTTCTTACCTGCCTTCCCTATGCCCGTATGATCTTCGCAGAGCGCATTTTGCCGGTAGCATTCCTTGTGTCGACCACAAGGGCGCTGTTTTTTACAATGAACCGGTAATCATAGGAGCTGTGGTCAGTAGAAATCAGCACACAGTCGTATTTTTTCAGGTTGCGCTGCGTCAGGGGCACAGATGCCATGTTCAGGTCATACTCCCGCATCTTGTGCGTCCGGGGCACATGGGGATCGTTATAATCGACCTTTGCACCCTTCTGCTGCAGAAGGGTGATCAGCTTGAGAGACGGAGATTCCCTGACATCATCGATATCCTTCTTGTAAGCAAGTCCGAGAACCAGGATGCGAGCTCCTTTTATGCTCTTCCCCTTCTGATTGAGCGACTCGATGACCTTCTCCACGACATAATAGGGCATGGAGGCATTGATCTCCCCGGCAAGCTCGATAAAGCGCGTGCTGAAATCAAATTCACGTGCCTTCCAGGTAAGATAAAACGGGTCTATCGGTATGCAGTGGCCACCCAAACCGGGACCGGGATAAAAAGGCTGAAAGCCGAAGGGCTTTGTCTTCGATGCATTAATAACCTCCCAGACATTGATGCCCATGCGCTCAAAGCACATCTTGAGTTCGTTTACCAGTGCGATGTTCACCGCACGATAGATATTCTCAAGGAGCTTGCTCGCCTCTGCCACCTGGGTTGAAGAGACAGGTACGGTACGGACGATGATCGTGTCATAGAGCGTCCTCGCTACCCTGAGACATGCAGGGGTATGGCCGCCGACGACCTTTGGTATAGTCGAGGTCGAGAAGTGAGGGTTGTTCGGATCCTCACGCTCCGGCGAAAAGGCAAGAAAGAAATCCTTCCCCGCCTTCAGACCCGCCTTTTCAAGAATTGGCCGCATATCTTCATCCGTTGTCCCGGGATAGGTCGTGCTTTCGAGGATCACCAGGTGTCCGCTTCGCAGATATCTGCTGATGGTCTTTGTCGTTTCAATGACATAGGATATATCCGGTTCCCGGTGCTCATTTAACGGCGTAGGCACACAGATGACAATGCAGTCTGTCCGCTCGATCTGCGAGAAGTCCGTTGTGGGAACAAACCGTTTTGTCCTGTTCATCGCACGGATCTTCTCTGCAGGGATATGCTTGATATAGCTTTTCCCCTGTTTCAGGAGAGAGACCTTTCTGTCATCAAGATCAAGGCCTCTGACGACAAACCCTGCGCGGATAAACTCAAGGACCAGCGGGAGGCCGACATAGCCGAGGCCGATGATGCCTACGGATGCGGTCCGCTGTTCAATCTTGAGCAGCAGTTTTTTCAGAGTTTCCGCTTCCCTTGTCATGCACCCTCCTCTGCAAAAGTATGGTACTTTACCATGAAAGAACAGCAATTTTCCTTAACCTGCCGGAGGACAACCGCAAAAAATTGCTTTTTGGCCCTCCTTTTTCTTATGCTAAAGTAAATAACCATTTGGAGGTCATCGTGCTTAAAATTTCTGAAGTTGCTGCTGAAAAGGCAAAGGCGATCCTGAAGGCCGAGGGCACGGACGGCTGGGGTCTGAGGATATTCATTCACGGGTCAGGCTGCTGCGGTCCGAGCTATGGCATGGACATAGACGAGAA
>QKDO01000086.1 GCA_003252075.1 Nitrospirota bacterium | reverse complement strand
ATCAGCGATCACGCGTAATCCCCGTGTGCTGCATCTTAGGCGGAATCGTTTGCTGAGCGCTCGAGGTCTCCGCAGCATCAATGGCTGTTTTCAGTTCGACAAGGCTGGATTGATCAACCTTGATTAAGCCGCGCCGCGGACGGTCAAGGTCAATAATGATAAACGCTAAGACGACAATCAGCACAATGAGGATGTAGGTTACGATGGAAGGGCGATGGCCGGCGATACCGGCCGCGTAACCGACGACGCCGCCCGTCATGAGAAACGTGCCGTAGAGAAGAAACAAAACGACTTCCGGGACATGCCTGCTGAGTGCAGCATGGCGCCTTCCGAAGGAGTCGATTGCTTCATTCAGAGATTGTATAAACAGCCCGGTTCTCACAGGACTGCCGTCCTCTTCGGCCGCTAGTCGGGCATGGTCCCAGAGGGCATCCTTAACCTCATTTGTTTCGGCCAGAATTGCATGGTATTCCCCCTGATTGTCAAGCGATACTGCACCTGCCTGAACACGAAGGTCGACATAGCGCTGCAGCAACTTCCGGACATCGCTGCGCATCGAGACCGGAAGCAAGTTGGCACGCAGATAGGTAGTACCGATTGCGTTCGCTTCCTCAACAACCGCCTCGCTGCGCTTGTCGAAGCGCTGCAAGGCCAGTGAAAAGGTAAAACCGAGCAAAAGGGCCAGTACGCCAAGAAGCGACGCCTGAATTGCACTGACATGCGCCTTAGACGATTCGCTGGTTGATGCAGATACCAGCAGACCCATGCGGTGGCCAACCTCAATCGCTATCGCCATGGAAGCGAGGAGGAAGCCGGAAATTAAAAGGCTGCTCTGATTGTACAGTAATTCACTCATATTCCTTTTCCTGCCGATTTAGAGGATTGTCCAGCAACTACTAACTCCCAGGGTATCTTCTCATCCTCAACGGAAATAGTAGCATCTTCACTCCAGCTTGTGAAGACAACGTACGTGACACCGGGCTGGCTTACGAAACGCCGGCGTTTTCATGCCATGCACATGGCAACACAAGATAATACCGTGATAACCGCTTACTGGTTCGTCATGTACTCAAGGGTGATGGTCACGGTTCGGTTGAATGCCCGGGCTTCGGGTGTCGCATTGTCATACAAGGGTTCATGGGGACCGACGCCGCGGTGGCGGAGACGTTCTCCCGGGTCCGCTCCGTAAGCCACCCCCAGCAGCTTATTGACCGCCAGCGCTCTCCGCTCGGAGAGTTTGATGTTGTAACTCTCCTTGCCGATGTTGTCGGTATGGCCAACGACTTCGGCCGATGCCTGCGGCAATCCCTCGATACGGTCCGTGATCCGGTCAACGATCTCCTGATTTCCTGCAGATATGGCATCGCTGTCGAAGTCAAAGAGAATAAGGGCGTATTTCTCCTGAACCCTGAAATCCTGCTTTTCAGCCATTCGCTGACTGGTTTGGATGAAATTCACTTTGATTGGCCCGGCAGCCATGAGGAGTTCCTGTCCCTTGCGGTCCTCCACCGTCATCTTGAGTGTGATGTCGCCGCCTGCTGCCATCTCATTGAGGTTGCCGGTCTTCAGCGGAAAGTTGATCTGGGCCGGCGGCTCCCCGTCGCCCGACACGTTGCCAAGACTTCCGCTGCTGTTGGCGGCAGCGAGTGTCCAACGCGTAACACCATGGGCTGCTTTCACAACCGGCTGGAGGGTCAAGGCCGCAGCATCGATCCTCGTAGTCATGTATATGCTGCGCACCGGGGCAAGGATTGCCGATTCGTCCGATCGGATCTCCACCCGACGGTTCTCCTCCTTTCCCTCCGCCAGCCTGCTCGAACTCGGTATCTCGGGCAGGTTGCGCGCCTCGGTCTGAAGCCGCTCAGGGGCAATACTCCAGACCGTCTGCAGATAGTTCTTTACTGCCTCAGCCCGTGCAATTGAGAGTTTCCGGTTTCCCTTTTCGGCTCCACTATTGCTATTGCAACCGGTCAGCGTGATCTGGGCCTCGGGGTGATCGATCAGGCGCTTCCCCACAATGTTCAGCACCTGGTAATACTTTTCCAGCGTATCACGGAAGCGCTGCTCGTCGAATGCCTTGATCTCATCGCTGCCGGCAAATCTGATATAGCGATCCGGTATCTCGCTGGAACCTTCAGCAAAGTATATGTACCCGAGCATGGGTGAGGAGTCTATGGTCTTGATCTCCTCGATGGTGAGGCTGGTCGGTGTTGCAGCAAGGCTTCCCGAGGTCCTCAGATAGTTGACCGTGACCGGCTGAGCAGTCAGAACAACGGCCTGTCCCTTGCGGTCCTGCAACTCCATGCTAGCCGTTATATCGCCACCGGTTGCGAGTCCGGCCAGATTTTCCATCTTGAAGGGAACTTCGATGGCCGCCTCGGGCATTCCCTCCCCGACCTTCACGGCTAGGGCGCCGTCGTTGTTCGCAAGGGTGATTTTCCAGGTGGCTATGCCGTAAACAGTGTCCACCACCGGACGAAGTATTAGCGCATTCGTGTCGATCCGGCGAACCACGGTAGCCGGTCCTTCGGATGGAGCAGCAGCATCAAAATTCTTCACTTCATCGACGGTCAGGCTGGCCGGGGCAGCTGCGAGGCTTCCTGTGGTCGGAAACAGGTAGCTCACCACGTAGTAATACTCCATTTTGGAAGCTACGCTCTGAAATATCGGCACCAGGTTCGTCTCCGAGGTTGCCTTCCAGGTCTCTCCGTTATGCCCTTCGGTAAACTGCGTCAGGAACTGGTCCTTCTCAGCTCCCGGCATATAGTCAATACCGTAGGCCTGGAAACGACCGATACCCTCCGCAGCACTGATCACGTCACGTTCCTTGAACGCGCTGTTCAGGTCCTCGCCATCAGAGAAAACAACCATGAACCGCGGCTCACTCCCCGGAATAGCCCGAACGAGTTCGAGACCAGCCAGCATGGCCTCATAGAGCCTGGTGGTCAGGGTGATACCGTCACGATAGACCTCGGCAACAAAGTTCTTCACCTCAAGAGGACTGTTCGACGCGAAGATCCTTACGCGCAGGCTGCGGCCTCCCATGTCCATCCTATCCCCACCGCTGAAGACCACTACTTGCACCTGGTCAATCGGTCGGACGATCTTCAGCAGTTCGTCCACGCCGGCCAGCAGCGGCTCGACAGCATGGCGCTGGCGCATGGAATCGGAGTTGTCCAGGACCAGCACGATATGGCGCGGCACCTCAAGGCTCTCTGCAATCGGCTTGACCGACGTGATCTTTGCGGTTCTCCCGTCAGCCGTCACGGCAAAGTCATCTGTAGTCAACCCTAACACCGGATTCTTGGTCGCATCACTGACGGAAAGCAGTACATTGCTGTCATCCAGCACCCGTTCTACCGTCACGCTGGCTCCGGGTTTGGCAGCGGTAACCCGCAGGTCCGCTGCCTCGAAGGCAAAAGCCTGACCAACAAGCAAGAGTCCAACCAAAAGAACAAAAATCAATCTGATACGCATATCATCCTCCCTCCCAGAAAAGTATGACAATTATACTAGAATCCATATCAAAAGAGATTTTTTATTGAAAGGCTGTCATACCAGCGAAGGCGGGTATCCGGAAGTCTTTGAAAAGACCGGGTTCGCGTTTTCACGGGAATGGCGAAAAAAGAGCCGGTGATAAGGAGGCGAAATTTTGAGATAGGTTCTATGAACTTAATTCGCTATGGCATCCCGAAGTGATATTACTCAAAAGAAAGCAACGATTGAGTTCACATGCGACGCTCAGTAAACTTGTTCGTTGTCTCGACTATGTTCCCAGCATGACGTGCAACGCCGGGTTAGTATTATTCATGGTTCATGTCCAAGGTAACACCAAGCCATTCCTGAGCGTCCTCGATGCGCCTGAATACCGCCGTCTTGAGGCCGGCGCCATCAACAAGTGCCTGATGTACGCGCGAGGAGCCATATGTTACATCCGTTGGCGACACAAAAGCGCATCTCTCGCCGGTGAATGTACTGGCAAGCTTTATCTTCTTCTGGGCGATGGAATATGCCTCTTCCAAAGAAATTCTGATGCCCTCAATAGTCCTATAATCGACGAGCTTTTTCATCGGTGACTTATACCTATCGTCCGCAGCCAAGGCGTCAAGATGTCGCAGTACATCAGTACCGGTAATCAAACCGGAGCCTTTTGCCAGCACTAATTTTTTGTCCACGATAATGTCATATTCAATGGACATCTAAATATCTCCGTGACCAAAGGATAAGGTTGATATGAATTTCCAGGTGGCAACCCATGGACTAAATATATCACAAAGCTAAAAACGATAAAAGGAGTAATAAAAACATCCGTCAAGATCGCGCAATTACCGATCATACGGCATGGAAGCGCATATTCGAAGTTTGCAGAACGTCAGCAGACCGGGCAAATCCCATGACTTGGTCGACCTCCTCCTTTGAATTTACGTTGTGACCAATGGTGAACCCGGGGGCTCTGGGGTCCTAAATGCAGATCCGCGTCATATGAAATGTTCGCTCGAGACCAAAGCGCCAGTTTGAGCCCGGCGGCCAGGTCGCAGAAGGCGACAGCGCCGTGCTCGAATTCGGTCCCGATTATCCCCTGGCTTGGCCAACCAAGGCCGTCACGATAGAAGGAGAGCGATTTATCGCGATCATCGACGCCTAAAGTAATGAGTGTAATGCGCAGCTTCATATCCGCTCACGCTCCCTTCTCTTGTCATTGTCTGGCCAGATGGCTATACCCTCCGGGCTTTTTCCCATGTTTAGTCATGACATTATCACATTCAATGCCCCATGAAGGGGATAAGAATCATTGCAAATGGCTTTTTGTGATACTATGGACGAAACGTGAGGATGATAAGACATGGAAAAGATATTATGGCTGGGCTTCTTCCTGCCTCACGTCCACGCTACAGTTCGACATGAAGTCCTGAGTTATCAAAAAGAGAAACTCGCGTTGATTTCAGTGCCAGCTGATACATGCGTTGGAAGACGTGGTACATGCAAATCTCCACTATTGCAGTTCAATTATAATTCATCATATTTTCTATGTTTTTTATCTGGCTCAGTGCGCTTTCCCAGATCACGCCTATCGAGTTGCCGTCAATACTCCGCATATACTGCCCCGTACGTTTGTATACATGTTTCTCTGTAGACAGATCGTATTTTTCGACCAGGGGATCGAGCTCCTGTGAAACATAGATGCGTCCCTTCGGGAAGAAACCGAAGTGGGACAATTGGGTCCGATATTGACACAGTAGCAAGCCATCCTTGTAGGTGGTCAAAAGGTGCGAGTAGGCCAAGATTAAGTCACGCTCTCCTTTTGAGTTCGTCTTGTCCTTGATGGCTGTTATTCCTGAGGCAATCCTCTGCTGCAAAGTATCGGGCACATCACAGGGGTCGCTCGATGTAATAGCGGCCTTCAGGTCCTGGACGGCCCGGTCCAATTCTGCAAATTTGTCCTTGTCAATGCTCGGTTCTGATACGCATGCGGAGGTGAACAGCAATATCGCCGAGAACACGAGAACGACCATGCCGCCCTGCCTGATGTGGCACATCTCAGGATAACGGATGGCGCTGACTCCAAAATGTATTGTATTCGTCACTGCTCAATGTCTCGTTGTAACTAATGTATGACACTCCTTTTTCTTGCCAGATTGATCGGAATATATCATATTTCTCGTAGCTTGAAAATACAAAACTCAATAAACCCAATATGTCATGGTCTCAGCTGTATCATATTTTGTGGTAATACGGGCGAAAGATACATTGCGTATGGCATAGGATTTTTGACAATTTCTGGTTGCAATGAGCACATCTGAGCTGATATTAGATGCGTTCAGGTAAAGGAAAGATTATGCCTCACGGATACCCATTTGCAAACAGCGTAACATTCGCACTGCAACATGCACAGCCACAAATCTGCGGTGCTGGCACCAACGGCGGAACGAAATCAGATAATGCGTGCTCCAGCGGACGGACTTCGCTTGTTAGGTATGGCTTACGCCCCGATGGCCGCTGACCCACTCTTCCCTTTCGGCGTCAGCCAGGACAGTACTGCTGCATAAAGGAACAGTACGGGCACGTCACCCAACAGATGGCCTCTGTGCTCCGGATAAACGAGTGCCTGCACAGCCATTATCCCGCCGTGAACAATGCTTGACCAAACAGTGAACCAGATGAGACTGAGATGCTCAAGAGGATTCCGGGCTGCGATGATCAGGAATACGCCAAGTGTCGCATAGATTCCGATGATCATCTGAAGGTAGAGCGAAGGGCCGTCCATGTGCCACGCCCAGCCCGACGGCCAAAAGATAGTAAGTGGATAAACTACAACTACGAAAGAGCCGCCGATCAATACCAAGGCAATCTTTAAATACCTGAGCCGATTAGCTTCTTCCATGTTCATTTCCTCTTCTTGATGGGATTGAATTCATCTACAGCATACCAAGCTTCCCTTTTACCCTTCTTATATCAAGAAATATTCGATGTGTCCAGAGGTTATAGGTTCTAATTCTGATGCAACTCAAACTGGCTTCTCGCAGAGCGTGAGAAGCAGGATATAGAGTCTATCAGAGACTTGCTGTTGTACTCCTCACCATAAGAGCATGCTTCCGGGACCGCACCTTCGGGAAGTAAATCCTGATGCATATGTCAGGCCGACGTCTGATATTTCCCTATCAGGAAGTGAGGGATTGCGCAAGGTTTTCTGCAGCCGGCCTTGGCCGCCCATGCCCCTTTTTCGACGGATACGTTATCCCGCTGTCTGCTGCGAATCACCTCCTCAATGCCTTGAACGCATTAATCAGGCCATTGGTCGAGGCATCATGAGACGTCACCGGTTTTTCGTCTTTCAGCTCCGGAAGGATCCTGTTTGCAAGCTGCTTGCCCAGTTCCACACCCCACTGGTCAAAGCTGAAGATGTTCCAGATGATCCCCTGGACAAAGATCTTATGCTCGTACATTGCTATGAGACTCCCCAAAATCCGGGGGGTGATCTTCCTGACCAGGATAGAGTTGGTCGGCCTGTTCCCCGTAAACACCCGGAAGGGCAGCAGCCGTTTGATATCTTCAGCGCTCATTCCTGTCCGCTCCAATTCCTGCCTGACCTCCGACGCTGTCTTCCCTTTCATAAGGGCCTCGGTCTGGGCAAAGAAATTCGAAAGCAGGATCTCGTGGTGCCGGCCCACGGGATTGTAGGAGATGGCAGGAGCGATAAAGTCGCAGGGGATGAGCTTGGTCCCCTGATGTATGAGCTGGTAGAATGCGTGCTGCCCATTCGTGCCCGGCTCTCCCCAGACTACCGGTCCAGTTTGGTAACCAACCCCGCTACCTTGCCGATCAATATATTTTCCGTTGCTCTCCATATTGCCTTGCTGGAAATATGCGGCAAAACGATGCAGATATTGATCATAGGGCAGGATGGCCTCGGTCTGGGCGCCAAAGAAATTGTTATACCAAATCCCGATCACAGCGAGGATTACCGGTATATTCCTTTCGAAGGGCGCTTCTCGGAAATGCCGGTCCACGGCATGGGCGCCATCAAGAAGCCCGGCGAAGTTTTCAAACCCGATGGAGCAGGCGATGGAGAGACCGATGGAAGACCAGAGCGAGTACCTGCCGCCGACCCAGTCCCAGAACCGAAACATATTCACCGGGTCAATGCCGAAATTTTCCACCTCTTGCCTGTTCGTGGAAATGGCCACGAAATGATTTCTGATAAAGGATTCATTTCCGCAGGCGTCGAGAAACCACGTTCTCGCCGTATGGGCATTGGTCATCGTCTCCTGGGTCGTGAAGGTCTTCGAGGCGATCATGAAGAGCGTGGTCTCGGGAGACAATCCCTTCAGGGTTTCCGTAATATGGGTGCCGTCGACATTCGAGACAAAATGGGGACGCAAGCCGGGTTTCCACGATGCTTTCAAGGCCTCGGTCACCATGACCGGCCCCAGATCAGAACCGCCGATCCCGATATTGACGATGTCTGTTATGGACTTTCCCGTGTACCCTTTCCATCTCCCGGAAATAACAGCTTCAGAAAACCGCTCCATTTGAGCTAACACCGCATTTACCTCAGGCATGACATCCTTCCCGTCCAGAAGGATGGGGACGCTTGAGCGGTTCCTCAGTGCCACATGAAGGACTGCCCGCTTTTCGGTCTCGTTGATCATCTCGCCTGAGAACATGGATTCGATAGCGTCTTTGACCCTGCATTCCCTGGCAAGCCTAAAGAGAAGCCGCATCGTCTCTTTTGTGATGATATTCTTCGAATAATCGACGAGGATATCTTCAAACCGAAGAGAAAATGCGGAGAATCTCTCCTTATCCTGACGAAAGAGATCCGCCATGGGACGCTTACGCATCACCCGGTGATGCTCTTTCAGCTTTTTCCACGCCGTCGTCTTCTTCGGATTCACTTTCGGAAGCATTTTCTCAACCTCCTGATGTTATGGGATCGCATAGGTATATTACCTGCGGTCTTACCTAAATGCTGCAACACAGGCCAATACCCATAGGCTCAGCTCACGGCAGCGGCTTCAGCCAGGCAACATCGTACGGCTCAAGCCGGAGGCTGAGAACGTTGTCCCGGACTTCATGCGCTTGCCCGCTGATAAGATCGCCCCAGACTCCGGCATCTGAGCCGAGCTCTGACAGCGCTACCTCGACCAACGTCTCCTGTCCTGCCACGTTTGTCAGTGTCAGAAGACGTTCGTCTCCATCGGGGGAGACGCGCAGAACAGAAAAAACAGCCGTCGAGATCATGAGGATATTTTGCCCGCCGTTCGGATGAAAGGCGCGATAACTGATCCGAATCTCTGCGAGCTTCCTGAGGAGCTGCTGGATGAGCGACAATCGGGAATCGGGATCACTCACTGCCCTGTCCAAATACTCTTCATCGATCACGGTCCTGTTGATGTCTCGCCTGGAGCCGGTCTTCTTCACGACTTCAGGATCATTTTCCGTGTCGAGCATGCCATGAAAATAGATTCCGGGAACCCCTTTGAGCGCAAGGGATATGCTCCGGGAAGCGACAAACCGCTTCACCTGGAGGATCGGTGCCTCCCCGCTGTCACGCCGGTTGAGGGCACCCCACCACGTCGTGTTGATCTCATAGGGTTCGTCTTTGCCGTCGGGCCCTGTCTTATAAGAGACGAATGCGTTATGGCTCACCGCACGCTCAATGATCGCGTCGATCTCTTCCCGAGAAAGGATGTTCTTCACCCCCTGCAGTCCGACGCCGTCGTGGGTGTCGAGCATATTGAAGTACGTTGTCGTCATCGACGGATAGGCAAGATGCACAGCCCATTGAGAGAGCGCTGCACAGTTTTCACGATAAAAGGTGTGCAGCACAAGGGGGGGAAGGGCGAAGTTGTACACCATCTGCGCTTCATCATGACCGTTTCCGAAATAAGAGATATTCTCTTCATGCGGCACATTCGTCTCGGTGAGCAGCGCCACACCGGGAGCTGCAACATCAAGCGCATCGCGAAAGAGCTTGATGATCTCGTGTGTCTGCTCCAGGCTCGCGCAGTCCGTCCCCAATTCCCGCCAGAGGTACGTGACAGCATCCAACCTGATGATGTCCGCCCCGCGCCGCACATACATGAGCAGCACATCGATGATGAAAAGGAGGACCAGCGGGTTCCGGTAGTTGAGATCGACCTGATCGGGAGAGAAGGTGGTCCAGACATAAAGCGGCCCATTGATGGAGTCGAACCGGGTGAGGATGTCCGAGGTGCGCGGCCGCCGTATGAGAAGCCGCTGGTCCGGGGGGAGATCGTCGGGTGACCGGTAGTGGATGACAACGTCCCTATAACGGGGATGGCCGTTGAGAAATTCTTGGAACCCGAGGCTCTCTGCCGAGGCATGATTCAGCACGCCGTCGAAGAGCAGCTTGAACTCGCTGCCGATCTCCCGAATGTCGTCCCAGGTGCCCAGCTTCGGATCGACGCTGCGGAAATCGGTAATGGAAAAGCCGCGGTCCGACGAATAGGGGAAAAACGGGAGGATATGAATGGTATTGACCACGTCCTTGAGAGGGCGTTTCAAAAAATAGGCGAGGCTTGCCAGGGGAGAGTGCTGCTTTCCGCGAAGGAGATCACCATAGGTGATCATGATGATATCCTTTTCGGTAAAGCGAGCTGCAGGGTTAAAATCCCTGTCCTGCTCGATCAGTTCATCCGGCTTATGCGCATAATGGACCTTAAGGATCCGTTCGAGCTGGGGAAGATATTCATCCGCGGTCTTTTCCCCATACAGAAGAACGAGTCTCCCCCGCATACGCTTCCGGGTCTCATCTGGGACCTCAAGAAGCGGCTTTGTGTAATCCGGCTTTTCGCGGTAAGGAATTCGAGGCGGTCGTGCCTTATCGGTCATCTCTCCTCCCTGTTTCGGTCGCAGCGCAGAGCGATCATCCGGCCATGCTCATGATGCTTTTGCCGTACTCCTCTTTCAACTGATTGAGCAATGTTTCGTCGATCTTTCCCTTCCAGGTCGTTATTTCAGTAAACCGCTTCGGGATCGATACGTTTTCCGGCCGATACCCTGACCTGACGCGCAGTTTCCATCTCAGCCGCTGAATCCCCTCCGCGATGGTGTCCATGTTGTCCGCCAGCGTCCCATAACCGACGCTCTTCAGGCAGTTGCCGAGCAGTTCATCATTGTACACACCCCGCGCGAACAGGCACGACACCATAGAGGTAAGAAATACCCTTCCCTTCTCGTCATTGACCAGGAACTTTACAGCATCCTCAACAGTCTTTCCCTTCGGCTTCTGGTCGTAGGAATAGCCGCTGCTGTCCAAGTGTGAGTGTCGCAGACCGAGTGCCTGGGAAACGAAGAACGTTTCACCGGTTGCGTAGCCGGCCATCTCCTGGCCGAGGACACAGGCGAACTCCTTGCCCCCGTATCGAGCCGCTGCCTTCGCTGTGCCCTGGGAAAGGATCTGGTAGAAGTCGTTCGTGCCCAGGGCCAGATGCTCTATGGCTGCCTGGTACGAGGAAGAGTTCCCGAAGGCAAGGGGTACAAGGGTTTCTTTTTCCGTGATGAAACCCTTTGCGAGGGCCTCTGTAGCCCAGGCCAGCGCAACACCGGGAGACATAACATCGAGCCCCATCTTCTCGGCCACGTCTATGAGCTTGAGCACCTCGAAGCAGTCCATGACCCCGAGCATGGAGCCGACGGTAACGATCAGTTCATGGTCATAGGAGATCTGGCGATAGAGGTAACGGTTCTCTTTCTGGAAGCGTTCCCGCACAAACCCAATATGGATACAGCCGACCGGGCAGCCGGCGCAGGCAGCGTTTCTGAGGAGGGCCACCTCGGCGAACCGCTCACCGGTGATACCCGCGGTCGCCGGGTCTGCAGTCGCCTGGAGGTTCCTTATAGGCAACGCCTTGATACCATTCAAAACAGCAACGTTTATGGGGGTGCCAAGGTCATGATACTTGCTCATCATGTCCGTGTCAGTCATCTTCGTATGGACTTCTTCAAATACCTTCACATAGTCGTTGCCCTCCGGGATCGGGAAAGAAGCGTCTCCATGGATCATGATCGCCTTCAGGTTCTTCGCTCCCATCACCGCCCCTCCGCCGAGTCTTCCGAAATGACGATAGGTATCAGCGGTGATGCAGGCCATAGGCGATTGCCGCTCTCCTGCGGGGCCGATTCTGAGGATGGTCCGGTGTCCGGAGCCGGGGAACATGCGCCGAAGAACCTTTCCCGCGACCTGCAAGTCAGTACCCCAGAGGTACTGCACGTCTTTGATCTCGATCTGCCGGGACCCGACGATGAGGGCAGACGGAGATGCAGCCTTGCCAATGATCACCAGTGCATCAACGTCGGCAAATCGCAATGACAGAGCGGAACGACCTCCTCCATGGCTCTCGGCATATTGATCGTGGTAGGGCGATTTAAAGGCACAGACGGTCTTGCTCATGAGCGGAAAGTATCCTGTCAGAGGACCAATGGCGAAGATGAGCGGCTGACCGGGTTCGTCCCACGGCTTGCCGAGGAAGCCGTATTTTTCGAAGAGCATCGCTGCCAGCCCGCTTCCACCTGCTACCGTATCTCTCCCGTCGAGATCGACGATAGTGCGTTGCCCTGTCGAGAGGTCTATTGTGAGCACCCTGAAATGGTCCCGTATCATGACTCCACCTCCCCCGTCTCTGCCGTTTCATTTCCTGCAGGTCCTGATGCTCCTCTTGCCATCTCTGTATGTTCCAGACAATCATGGGGGCAGTAGGGCACGCACCTCCCGCAGTGGATGCAGACAAAGGGCTCACCGGATGCATCGAGATAGATCGCGTCCACCGGACAGGCCTTCGCGCAATCCCCGCAGCGGATGCAGAGCTTCTTCCTGACCACAACACCGCCGCCCTTTCTCTGGGAATAGGCGCCGGTCGGGCAGGCCCTAACGCAGGGCGCGGGGTCGCAGGCAAAGCAGGTCCTGGCCTCGAACCCTGTCGAGAGGCCCCCGGAGGACCTGATGCGGATTCCGGCCGCGTCCCAGGACAGTCGTTTATGAATGAGCCGTGCACAGGCGAGCGAACAGGAATGACATCCAATGCATCGTTCCATTCTCGGTGTGGTCAGAATCTTCATGGTCTTATCTCCTTCTTTGTCTCATGAATACAGGAAAACTCTTTAGCCTCTGTTGCAGAGTCCATATTTCTGTTGTTTCGGCTTGTCCAGAATCTTCCTTCTGATCCCTGAAGGATTCTCGACAAACAGGAATGATATTGAGATCACATCAGGTTTCTTGCATACTCTACCCGCAATGGATTGATGGTGAAGAGTATTTTGGTATCCTGCATAGTGTCACTCATTTTCCACTATTTTGATACCAATACTTGCTATCGAAATTTCCGGACTGGACCAGATGCGTCACAAACTGAAAGGCTTCCTCAAGGTTTTTCTCGGCCTGCTCTGACAATCCCTCGCTATACCCCTTGAACTCATAGCCCCGGATGCCCAGGACATACGCCCTGGCCCTGGAATGAAACAGTTTTTCAGCGAAGAAAAGAACTGCCTCGGGAGAAACGCTGTGGCTTCCGAGACTCAGGGGCGATTGGGGATGAATTTCCTTAAAGAAGAAGGGGGCCTTCCCCCTGACCGCAGCATCCGCAAATATGACGACATCATGCCTTGACACACCAAAGGCGTTTTCTACTCCCAGTTGATAGTCAGCTTCGACAGTCATCCCTTTCAGCGACAGGGCATCAATTCTGGCTGCAAGCGCCGGCCCCAGACCGTCATCGAGACGGCCCGGGTTGCCATATCCGATGAAAAGGATCTTCGGCAAAGGACTGCTCACAAACACTTGCCTTTCCGTTCAAGGAGTGAGCCGTTCACATCGTACATCTCAATAATGAGCGGCATCTGACCCAGCGCATGGGTGGCACAGGAAAGACAGGGATCATATGCCCGGACAGCCACTTCAACATGGTTCAGCATAGCTTCGGTAATCTTCGGTTTGCCCGAAATATGATCGTGAGCAACCTTTGTTATCGCCCGGTTCATGGCCTCGTTATTGCTCGTACTCGACACAATCAGGTTGCAGTAGGTAACCTGGTCGTCCTTATTCACGCGATAGTGGTGAAAAAGAGTACCGCGGGGTGCCTCGACCACACCGATCCCTTCTTCAGCACGATCACCCTTCACAAGAAGATCATTCCCCTGAAGGTCGGGGTCAGTGAGCAGTTCCTCAATTTTTTCAACACAGTGCAGGACTTCTATCATTCTGGCCCAGTGATAGGCCAGGGACATATGGTTGGGCTTGCCCTTGGTCAGGCCTTTGAATTCTTCCAGGGCCTTCTGGGCTTCCGGCGTGTCGATAAATCCGATGGTGTTCATCCGGGAGAGGGGACCGACACGATACCACCCGTCAATATGTCCTCGGCTCTTGATAAAGGGGAATTTGTTGTACGACCAGGACCGTACCTCTTCCATGATATAGTCATTGAATTTCTTGTAGTCCACCTGGTCAAAGATGATGTTGCCGCCTGCGTCGATGGCCCGCAGATTGCCGTGGTATAAATCGAGTGCGCCGTCTTCGCGGACAAGGGAAAGGTGGCTGGAGTTGAACGCTGCGAACTCCCTGACCATATCTATATGTTCAAGGGTATAATTCTTTGCCAGGGCGAGCGCACCGAGGGCCCACTTTTTCATCTGGTCAATTTCCTTCAGAAAGGAGTCCCTTTCTTGCACGGAGAGGTTTTTATTTACACCTCCGGGGACTGATCCGGTTCCGTGTATTTTCTTTCCGGAGGTGGCCCTGATGATCTCCTGACCGTATTTTCGCATCATGATGCCCTGAACAGCCAGATCGGGCATTTTCTTGATGATGCCGAAGACATTCCGTATCTCAGGGTCAGCGTCAAAGCCAAAGAGCAGATCAGGGGAGCATAAGTGGAAGAAATGCAGAACATGGCTCTGCATAATCTGCCCGTAATTCATCAGGCGCCGGATTTTGTCCGCAGTCGGGGTAAGCTTTTTTGCCCCCACGATGACGTCCATGGCTTTGGCAGCAGCCAACTGATGACTTACGGGGCAGATACCGCAGAGACGCTGTACAATAACCGGGACTTCCCAGAAGGGGCGTCCAATAATAAACCGCTCAAATCCTCTGAATTCTACAATATGGAGCCTGGCCTCCTGTACGTTATTATGATCGTCCAGGTGAATACTGACCTTGCCATGACCCTCAACACGGCTCACGGGTTCAATTTCTATAACTTTTGTTTTTGCCATGTGTGGTTCTCCCGCTCATTTGATTCTGTTTCACAGACAGAGCCCGATCAGTCATACTTTATAAGCTCGTAGGGCAGATCAGCAGCGGTTCCCTTGAGCAGAAAAGTCATGGCCAACCAGAATGTATCCCCCGAAGGAGGACACCCGGGGATCTGATAATCCACCTTTACAACCTCTGCACAGGTGTATACCTTGTCCAGGAGCAGGGGAAGGGCAGGATCGTTCGGTATGTCATTGGAAGCATTAAATACTGTGGGGCTGTTCAGATAGGCAGTATCGAGGCACTCCCGCAAAGGGTCCTCGGCATGCATGATGGCATTGCGCATGACCGGGAGCCCTCCCATAATAGCGCACTGACCAATGGCGACCAGCACATCACAGTTTTTTCGAAACTCCCGCAAGGTATGGACATTTTCCTCATTGCAGCATCCGCCCTCTATCAGGCCTATATCACAGCGCTTTTTAAATTTCTTGAAGTCATTCAAAGGAGATCTGTCAAACTGCACAAGTTTCATCAGATCCAGTATCCGTTCATCTATGTCCAGGAAAGACATGTGGCAGCCAAAACATCCTGCCAGTGAAACGGTGGCGAGTCTTTTCTTCATTTCTTCCCCCTCTTTAATACAGCCTTTTCAATGGTACTGCCGATAGGGGCACGGTCGAACTCCCGCTGCCCGATGGGGGTGAAAAAGCCGAGTCCTTTCCTGATGATGCAGCCAACCGGGCATGTTTCCAGGGCGATTGCCCTGTCGTCAAGATGAACATTGGTCTGCGCAAGGTTTTTCCCATTCACCCCCACCCGTTTATGCATTCCCCTGCCGACATAGCCGAAGACATTTTTCCCGTCGATATCCTTCGAGGCCCTGATACATCGGCCGCATCGTATGCAGCGGTTTGTGTCGAGCATGATATCCGGATGGGACGCATCGATAGGACGCACAGGCTGCAGATAGGGATACTTGGCCGGCTGAAAAATGCCGAGGCGGTATGCCATTGCCTGAAGTTCGCATCTGCCGCTGGCCTCACAGATCGGACATAAGTGGTTCCCCTCGTGAAAGAGCATGCGGATAAGATCGCGCCGCCAGTTGAAGATCTCCAGCGTTTCGTTTTCAACCTCTATTCCCTCAGCAGCCGGCTGTGTACAGGCGGCTGCCGGTCGGCCATTGACTTTAACAGTACAGACACGGCAGCTTCCCTGAGGTTCCAGCCCCTCAACATCACAGAGCCGGGGGATATAAATTCCTGCCTGATCAGCGGCATCCATGATCGTCTGGCCGTCTTTCCCTTTCACCCCGACCCCATCGATGTTAAATACAAAGGCGTTCCTCATGATGTCTCCTACCTTTTCCGCCATACTCTCAATCGCTGCTTCCTCCATAAACCGGGTCATAGATCATTGACGAGCGTTTTGCGATCCTTCTCGATTCTTCAAGAGCCTTTTGAATGCTGAAACCGGCCTCCAGCCCCTCTCCGCCTTCTCCCAGAAGCGAGGCGTATACTACAGGAAATTGATCGATGGAACTGAGCACAGGTCTTGGCGACGTATTTCCCAGCCCGCATCTGCTCGTCATCATAATTGTCCTGCTGAGATCTTTTAAATAGTCCAGATCAGCCTTTACTGCGTAACCCTCCATGATCTTTTGAATCCGTTCACGGAGGAATACATTGCCCACACGGCAGGGAGTGCAGTAGCCGCAGCTTTCATGAATAAAGAACTCCAGAAAATAGTCTACGATTTTTAGCATATTACGGCTGGAATTAAATGTCATGAAAGAACCGCCTGTCGACAGGTCTTCAAAACAGATCTTCCTGTAGAAAGAGCCTCGGTTGAGCATCTCACCGCTCGCTCCGCCAACCTGTACGATCGTGGGGTCATCTGCCCCGGCCATATCAAGCACGTCGGCAACTCTTATGCCAAAAGGCACTTCATAGATGCCGGGTTTTGCGCAGTCGCCGGATACACTCAGCAGTTTTGTCCCGCTGCTCTTCGCAGTGCCCATGGCCGCAAACCACCGGGGACCTCCGTCAAGGATACGGGCAGCGCAACAAAAGGTCTCTACATTATTCACAATCGTGGGATGGCCGAGGAACCCTCTTTCGACAGGAAAAGGAGGACGGGTCTTCGGCTCTCCCCTCAAGCCCTCGCAGGAGCTGATGAGAGCGCTCTCCTCGCCACAGATATAGGCCCCGCCGCCGAGCTGGATACGAATATCAAAGGCAAATCCTTTTTCCCCCCCGATATTCTTTCCCAGCAGGCCGGCTTTGCGCCTTCGTGCGAGAACCCGCTCAAGATAGGGAAGCAGATATTCATACTCCGCCCGTAAATATACGATGCCGCTGGTGCCTCCAATCGCATACGCGGCAATAGTCATTCCCTCAAAAATAAGGTCCGCACGCTCGGTCAGGAGCACACGGTCTTTAAACGTGCCGGGTTCTCCCTCGTCTGCATTACAGATCACAAAGCGCCGGGCGTCCTTTGCCTTTCGGGCGAGGCTCCACTTCAGACCTGTTGAAAAACCCGCTCCTCCACGGCCTCGCAAGCCCGAATCAAGCACCTCCTGTATGACCTCTTCCGGTTTCTTTTTTAATGCCTTCCGGAGACCGGCCTCTGCCCGTACGTTGTCACCAAGAAGGACTTCACCCTTCTTTCGAATATTATTTTCCACCATTGCGTTAACGAGCCTGTCGGCATTGTTGCCGTCTCCTTTTTTCTTAACGAGTGCTGACGTGTCCAGGTTCTTCTTTAAGCTGCGGGCTATGACCCCGGCCGATTCCGGAGTCAATTTGGTCACCACGGTCTCATTGATCAGAGCGGCCGGGGCCTGATCGCTCATGCCGATACAGGGCGTAAATTCCAAAGAAAAATTCCAATCAGAGGAGGTCTCGCCGATACCAATCCCCAATTCCTCGGAGAAGACCTTTGCGACCCTTTCAATTCCGGCAAAACGGTCAATAATATCATCACAGAGACGTATTATGATCTTCCCTTTCCGGTTCTCCGAGAAAAAAGAGTAGAAAGAGACCAGCCCCTCGATTTCTATCCGGTGAGTAGAGAGTTCAGCCGCCAGCAGGTCCATTGTCTCCCCGCTGACGCAGGCAAGCCTTTTTTGAACTTCCCGCAAAATATCGAGGATGCGGGACCCTTCATGATCGAACTTCTTACAGGCCTGACGAACGACAGATACGGTGTCTTTTCCCATTATGCTTACCCCTCGCTAATCATCCGTGGCACCTGATTCAGAAAAGAATTCCCGAATGTACGAAGTGTCTTCCTAAAAACAATGCTATCACAGGATAAACGCAACAGCAAATTCATCATTACCAACTTATAGTTCCAATAATCAGGTCATAGTTCCATGCTCCGGATACTCTTCCTCGATCACGGTTTGGTTGGTCCCCGCTTCTTTCTCTCAGTGCTTAATTGAATCAATTACCACAGAAGATACGACTTCGCCTTTCTGATTTCTGCTGAAACTATGCCTTTGCCTTTGACTGCGCAGCCACAGCCTCCGCAGCCTTTTTCACTGCTTCCTGATCACCCAGGTAATACCTCCGGATCGGCTTCATATCATCCTCGAACTCGTACACCATGGGGATCGCCGTCGGTATATTCAGGTCTGCAATGTCATGGTCAGATATCCGCTCCATATACTTGATCAGGCCGCGAAGGGTGTTGCCGTGGGCCACGAGCAGCACCCGCTTCCCCGATCGTATGGCCGGCCCGATATTCTCCTGCGCATAGGGCAAAAAGCGCTCGATGGTGTCCTTGAGGCACTCTGTTGCAGGGAGATCGTTCGGGTGGAATTCAGCATATTTGGGGTCGTTCTTCGGGTGGCGGGGATCATCCAGTTTGAGAGCAGGCGGCGGCACATCGAAGCTCCGGCGCCAGAGCTTTACCTGCTCCTCGCCAAGCTCCTTTGCTGCCTCGGCCTTGTTGAGCCCCTGGAGTGCGCCGTAGTGCCTTTCGTTGAGCCTCCAGCTGCGGATGACCGGGATCCACATGAGATCCATCTCCTCCAGAACGATCCAGAGGGTCTTGATCGCACGCTTCAGCACCGAGGTGAATGCGATATCAAATGTAAAGCCTCCTTCGCGCAGCAGACGGGCCGCTTCTCGGGCCTCCTGTATCCCTTTCTCGGAGAGCGGAACATCGGTCCATCCGGTGAAGCGGTTCTCCTTGTTCCAAAGGCTCTCTCCATGCCTGAGCAGTACGACTTTTTTCATGATATCCTCCATCTGTCCTTTTCTCCATGCATCTGCATGCGAACTCAGACCCCTGCCGCAGCAAACGCGGCACTGACGATCGCCACGGCCTCTTCCTGGATCTTCTGCAGATGCTTTTCACCCAGAAAGCTTTCTGCATAGATCTTGTAAATATCCTCTGTTCCGGACGGACGCGCTGCAAACCATCCGTTTTGGGTAATGACCTTCAGCCCTCCGATCTCGGCATCATTCCCCGGCGCGCGGGTCAGCTTTGCGGTAATGAGCTCGCCGGCAAGCTCCTGCGCGGTGACCAGATCCGGCGAAAGCTTTGCCAAAGCTGATTTCTGGGCCGGTGTTGCCGGTGCATCGATCCTGATATACAGCGGGCTTCCGAACTGAGCTTCAAGATCCCGATAAAGCGCAGCCGGGTCTTTGCCGGTCTTCGCGGTGATCTCGCAGGCAAGGAGGTCCATGATGATGCCGTCCTTGTCCGTTGTCCAGACCTTGCCATCTTTTCTGAGAAACGAAGCGCCTGCGCTCTCTTCTCCGCCAAACCCGTAGGATCCATCAAGCAGTCCCTCCACAAACCATTTGAATCCGACCGGCACCTCGGCGACCTTCCTCCTGAGCGCTCCTCCTACCCTGTCGATCATGGACGTGGAGACAAGGGTCTTTCCCACGGCAGCGTCTTTGCTCCAGCCGGGTCTGTTCCGGAAGAGGTACCAGATCGCTGTAGACAGATAGTGATTCGGGTTCATGAGACCGGAACTCCTGGTCACAATGCCATGGCGGTCAACATCTGTGTCATTGCCGAAGGCGATATCAAAGCGATCCTTTAATTGAATGAGGCTCGCCATGGCGTATGGCGAAGAGCAGTCCATCCTGATCTTGCCGTCCTTGTCAAGGGTCATGAAGGAAAATGTGGGATCGACCACATCATTGACCACTTCCAGCTTTATGCCATACTGCTCGGCAATGGGATCCCAGAATCCGACCGCCGCCCCGCCGAGAGGATCCACTCCGATCTTGAGATCCGCATCCCTGATGATCTCCATATCAATAATGTTCCCGAGGTCCTGCACATAGGGAGAGACGTAGTCGTACGAGCTGACGCAATCGGCCTTGATGGCCTTTTCAAAGAGTATCCTCCTGACGCCTTTCAGTCCTTTCGCGAGGAGTTCGTTGGCACGCTCCTCGATAGTTTTTGTAGCTACTGTATCTGCCGGACCTCCATGAGGAGGATTGTACTTTATTCCTCCATCCTCCGGAGGATTATGCGAGGGAGTGATGACCACGCCGTCAGCACGCCCCCTTATGCCGCGTATCTTTTGGTTGTACGTAAGGATCGCATGGGAAACCACCGGTGTCGGTGTATAGGTATAGCCGGCCTGCACGCGTACCGTCACCTTATTCGCGGCAAAAACCTCGATTGCACTTGCAAAGGCCGGTTCAGACAACGCATGCGTGTCCATGCCAAGGTAAAGGGGCCCCCCGATCTTCAGCGACTTCCGGTACTCGCAAATGGCCTGGCAGACAGCCAGGATATGCGCTTCATTAAAACTGTTCTTCAGGGATGATCCCCGGTGGCCCGAGGTGCCAAAGGCGACCCGCTGGCCGGGGTCTGCAACGTCCGGCTTATAGGCATAATAGGCCGCAATGAGCCTTGGGACGTTTACCAGGATCGATCTTGGCGCCGGTTTCCCGGCAAGGTCATTTATTTTCATTGCTATCCTCTTTCTGATCTTAAAGAATGATCTGCACAAACGCTCCTGTAGCGTTATTTGACAGACGCCATATGGACGATAAGGTCAACGCACTTATTGGAATATCCCCACTCGTTATCATACCAAGCAATGACTTTGACGAAGTTGTCGTTCAGCGAAATGCCTGCCTTGGCGTCAAAGACAGACGTACAGACCTCACCGATAAAATCAGAGGAAACCACTTCATCCTCCGTATATCCCAGTATGCCTTTCATGCTCGTTTCTGAAGTCTTTTTCATCACCGCCTTAATATCATCATACTTTGCCGGTTTTGCGAGACGGCAGGTCAGATCAACTACCGAGACATCGGCAGTAGGGACGCGGAATGCCATGCCGGTCAGTTTGCCGTTCAGCTCCGGGATCACCTTGCCGACGGCCTTTGCCGCGCCGGTGCTGGACGGGATAATGTTGAATGCTGCGCCGCGGCCGCCGCGCCAGTCCTTCTTGGAGGGACCGTCAACTGTCTTTTGGGTGGCAGTGGTGGCATGGACCGTGGTCATGAGTCCCTCGACGATGCCCCAGTTGTCATTGAGCACCTTTGCCACAGGAGCCAGACAGTTAGTCGTGCAGGAAGCATTGGATACAATAGGCTCGCCTTTATACTTGTCGTGATTGACACCCATGACGAACATGGGGGCGTCCTTTGAAGGGGCCGAGATCACCACGCGTTTTGCCCCGGCCTTGATGTGGGCGTTTGCCTTGTCAAGTTCCGTGTATACGCCCGTGGATTCGAGCACATATTCCACGCCGAAAGACGCCCACGGGATTTCATCTGCCTTCATGGCTGCAGATACGCTGATGGACCGGCCGTTGACAATTAATTTGTCGTCCTTGCTTTCCACGGAGCCTTTAAATCTGCCATGCACGGTGTCGTACTTGAGCATATAAACCATGTACGCCGGGTCGATAAAGGGATCATTGATACCGACGACTTCCACCGCCGGGTTGTTGAGGGACGCACGGAAAAAAAGCCTGCCGATTCTGCCAAACCCGTTAATGCCTGTTTTGATTGCCATTGTCAGCTCCTTTTCTTATTCGTATCTGTTGATTTGTATCCAAGATAATTCGAAAGGGATAAATGTCGAATACATCTCGGCGACGACTCCTTGAAAAAGGCCCCTTTGCCTACGAAACAAAGGATCATTTACCGTAATTTCTGAGAAGTCCCAAAAATGGCTCTCCATCAGAATCATCCTGTCTATTCGCCGGGTTTATGAGATGTTTATCCCTTTCATTCAACCTATTTCGGACACGCCTAGTATTCGAAAAAAATGACGGCCTAACGCGTCAGCCATATCCCCAGTTACACTTTACTGCCGGAATGCCCCTCTGCCCGCAAACCTTGCTGAACTTCCCAGTTCCTCCTCTATGCGAAGCAGCTGATTGTACTTTGCGATGCGGTCGGTCCTGCTTGCCGAGCCGGTCTTGATCTGGCCTGCTCCGGTCGCCACCACAAGGTCGGCAATGAACGTGTCCTCTGTCTCCCCCGACCGGTGGGAGACCACAGAGGTGAACCCCGCATCCGACGCCATCTTCATCGCCTGGAGCGTCTCGGTCAGTGAACCGATCTGATTTACCTTGATGAGGATCGAGTTTGCAATCCCTTCCCTGATGCCGCGACCAAGCCGCTCGGTGTTAGTGACGAAAAGGTCGTCTCCCACCAGCTGGATCTTCTTCCCGAGCGTATCGGTGAGCAGCTTCCAGCCCTTCCAGTCGTCCTCTGCCATGCCGTCCTCGATCGATATGATCGGATACTGTCGCACCCACTTCGCCCAGAACTCGACCATACCATTCGCATCGTGAACGCTCTTGTCAGACTTCTTGAAAATATATCTTTTCTGCTGGCTGTCATAAAACTCGCTTGCCGCAGGGTCAAGGGCGAGGCCGATCTCCTTTCCGGCCTTATACCCTGCCTTTTCGATAGCTTCCAGGATCACCTCGATTGCCTCCACGTTCGATTTCAAATTCGGTGCAAAGCCTCCCTCGTCGCCGACAGCAGTCGAGTAACCCCTTTTCTTGAGCACGCCCTTGAGGGTATGAAAGACCTCTGCACCCATGCGGAGGGCCTCCGAAAAACACGTTGCACCATAGGGTACTACCATGAATTCCTGGAAGTCCACGGAGTTGTCGGAATGTGCGCCTCCGTTCAGGATGTTCATCATCGGGACAGGGAGCACCGATGCAGACACCCCACCGAGATACCGGTACAGCGGCGTCTTCTGAGACTGGGCTGCTGCGCGCGCCACGGCCATCGAGACGGAGAGGATCGCGTTAGCGCCGAGTCGCCCCTTGTTCTTTGTGCCGTCAATCTTGATCATCTTCAGATCGATCTCCTCCTGACACGAGGCATCCATACCCTCGATCGCCTTTGCGATCTCTTTATTGACGTGCTGTGCCGCCTTGCGGGTTCCCTTGCCGAGATAACGTTTTTTATCGTTGTCCCGCAGTTCGACCGCCTCATGGACCCGTCATCGAGAATAACGTCCGCCTCGACCGTCGGGTTGCCCCGTGAATCCAGAATCTCTCTTCCGATTACTTTTGTGATCCGTGCCATCTGTACGTTTCTCCTTTCTTGTCTCCCTTTTTTATTATCTCGAATATCACCGACAGCGAAACGGCGAAATTTTACCATTCAGCTGCACCAGGTAACACAGCGCAGGAACATGGCATGTCATTAGTAAGAGCATGCGCAGCGCGGTCCAGGAGCATCGCATACCACATTTGAATACCCTCAAAGTATTGAAATCCCCGCTCACGACGAATTCCCTGCAAGAAAGAGTGTAACATGCGCAAGGCCTTCGGTAAATTCCTGCTTCACCGGGAACCCGGACTTGGAGAAGACCGCAAGCATGCCTTTGTTCTCGGGCAGGACCTCGGCATGGAACTGGACAACCCCTTTCTGCTTTGCGATCCCTGCGAGGTGTCTGAGGATCATACTGGCAATACCGAGTCCTTGATAGTCCTCCTCGACCATGAAGGCCACCTCTGCACTGTCCAGAGGATCGGCATTCCCAAAGGCAATATAGCGCCCCGCGCCGATGATCTTCTCTCCAACACCATCAGGGATGCAGACAACGAGCGCGATGGTACGGATAAAGTCCACGTTGATTGCTTCATGCAGTTCACGTTCGGTAAGCTCCTTCCGTGGAGCGAAGAAACGGAGGTAGAGTGTCCGTTCGTCCAGTTCCTTCAATGCGGCAAGGACCGCTTCACGGTCGTCTGGCCTGATCGCCCGGATCGTCACCAGAAGGTCGTTCTTGAGCGTTTCTTCTGCCCTGTAGTTTTTTGCGTCCATTAGCCCTTGCCCTTCTTCCTGATGACCTCGACGGTCTGCTCGGCAATCTCGCGCTCCTCATCGGTCGGTATGACCAGTATCTTGACCCGGCTGTCGTGCATCTGTATGTGGGTAATCTCTCCACCGGCAGTTCCGTTCCTGCGCTCATCCAGGGATATGCCGAGAGCCGTGAGGCCGTAGCAGGCCCTGCTCCGGACAACAGCCGAATTCTCCCCAATGCCGCCCGTGAATATCAGCGCGTCCACGGTGCCGAGCGCAGCGTAATACGCACCGATATACTTCCTGACACGATAGCAGAACATGGAGAGGGCGAGCTCGGCCTGGGGGTCTCCCTGAGCGGCGCTGCGCTGAATCTCGCGCATGTCGTTCATCCCGCAGATACCCTTGAGCCCGCTCTCGCGGTTGAGGATACCTTCAATGTCTCCGAAAGGCCTGCCGGTCTTTCGCTGCAGATAGAAATGGACCGCTGGGTCCAGGTCCCCGCAGCGCGTACCCATGATCAGGCCTTCCAGCGGCGTCAGTCCCATGGATGTATCGATGCTCTCGCCTCGCTCTATGGCAGCAGCGCTCGCGCCGTTGCCAAGATGGAGCGTAATCAAATTGAGCTGTTCCAGAGGAATTCCGAGATAGCGCGAAGCCGAGCGCGCCACATATCGGTGAGAACTCCCATGAAACCCGTAGCGACGAACGCCGTACTCACGGTAAAAGTCGGCCGGAAGCGCGTAGTGAAAGGCCTGGGGCGGCATCGTTTGATGGAATGCCGTATCGAATACGGCAACCTGCGGGGTGTGAGGCAGGAGGTCACGCATCACCCGGATGCCGGTAACATTTGCGGGATTGTATTGTGCAGCGGCGCCAGCGGCACGAGCTGCTCTATGGCCTCGAGCACTGCGTCGTCAATAATCGCCGGCTCTTGGAACTTTTCTCCGCCATGTACAACACGGTGTCCCACACCGAAAATCTCCGGTGGTTCGCTTCCGGACCGTGCCCTGCTGCTCACCTCCAGGATAAAGGAAAAACCTTCGCGATGGTTAGAGACCGGACGTGTCTCGTTGATCTCCTCCCAGCTGCCGGAAGAACTGAGCCAACGGTGCTTTAGTCTGCTGTCCGGTGTGCCGATGCGCTCCAGCAGGCCTTTTGCGGTGGGTGAGAGGCCCTTGGCGTCAAATGTCTCATATTTTATCGACGAACTCCCCGAATTGATGACGAGGACCCTCATGGGGTGTTCCCTCCATCCTGAGACTGAATGGCCGTGATCGCAACGGTGTTCACGATGTCAGGCACGGTCGCCCCCCTGCTGAGGTCGTTCACCGGCTTCTTCAAGCCCTGGAGCACCGGCCCGATAGCGATCGCGTCAGCGGCCCGCTGTACCGCCTTGTACGTATTGTTGCCGGTATTCAGGTCAGGGAAAATAAATACCGTTGCATGACCGGCGACTTCGCTTCCGGGAAGCTTCGTCTTCGCGACGCCGGCATCGATCGCCGCATCGTACTGTATGGGACCCTCGATCTTAAGGTCAGGACGTCGATCCTTCACGATCTTTGTCGCCTCCCGCACCTTGTCCACCTCTGCACCCTTTCCTGACTCGCCCGTTGAATAGCTCAGCATCGCGATGAGTGGTTGTACGCCGAACATGCGGGCTGTTTCGGCAGAGCTGATCGCGATGTCAGCCAGTTGCTCAGGGTTTGGCTCAGGGTTGATAGCACAGTCACCGTAAACGAGGACGCGGTCGGCGAGGCACATGAAAAAGACGCTCGAAACAATCGATACGCCGGGTTTCGTCTTCACGAACTCCAGTGCGGGGCGGATCGTGTGCGCCGTCGTGTGCACCGCCCCCGAGACCATGCCGTCTGCTTCCCCCAAATGGACCATCATCGTGCCGAAATAGCTCACGTCAGCCATGGCATCGAAGGCCATCTGTGGAGAGATCCCCTTGTGCTTGCGGAGCTCGAAATAGGCATCGGCATAGGTCTGCCGGAGGGCGGTATCCATAGGATCGACAATAGCAACATCCGAAAGGGAGAGACCCATGGCAGAGGCTTTCTGCCGTATCTCCCGCTCATTCCCAAGGAGGGTAAGGTCAACAACGTCGCGCATTCTGAGGATCTCCGCGGCCCGTAAGATGCGTTCTTCCGTGCCTTCGGGCAGCACAATGTGTCTGCGGTCAGCCTTTGCCTGCCGGATGATCTCGTACTCGAACATGAGCGGCGTCACCCGTCCCGGGCGCTCCATAACGATACGGCCCATGAACTCTTCATTATTTATCTGTGCCTCGACAATTCCCAGGGCAGCTGCTATCTTCCGCGGATTGTCAGGAGAAAGAACCCCTTCGAGAGAACTCACGTTCAGGGCGGTTGTATAGGTGTCTGTCACTACCATGGTCACCGGCGCCCGTGCATGCATGAGTCCCTCGATCAGCCGCAGGACCTGAGACGCCGGTCTGATCCCGCCGGTCAGTATGATCCCGGCGATATGCGGATAGGTGTTCGATGCATCGGCAAGGAGACTTCCGAGGATGATGTCCGAACGGTCACCGGGCACGATGATAAGGCTGCCCTCTTCGATATGATCCAGGTAATGGGGAAGTTCCATGGCCGCGACCTTGAAATTCCTGACCTCGCGGGTGAAGCTCTCCTCCGGTCCGCTCAGGCGTTCTGCTCCAAGGGAAGCGGCAATCTCCCCGACCGTCGGTTTCTCCAGGATCAGGATCTCGGGTAGCACATAAGACGGTATACCTGAAGGCATAACCCGCTTGAGTTCGCTGCTGACACCGTCAATGAACTGTTCTGTAACCCGGTTGGCAACAAGGGCGAGGACATCGCACTTCCGCTCCTCGAGCGACTCAAGGAGCCCCTGTGCAGCGCCCACGACCTGCGTCGCGTCTCTGCCGTATCCCTTGACCACCGGAAGCACTGCACATCCGAGATTGTTCGCCAGCTTGGCATTGAAATCAAATTCCAGCGCAGCGGCAGGCCCCGTAAAATCAGATCCCACGGATACGATAAGGTCGCACTCCCGTTCAAGTGCCTTGTACTTCTCCATGATCAGCTTCAGAAGGTCTTCATCCCTGTCTTGGATAAGCATGTTGCGGGCAGTGGCGTAACTGCAGCCGTACATTCTATCGTAGGCTATCTTCAGCTCATAGCGCCTGATGATGAGATTGGTAATGTTGTCCGGCCGCTGTTCGTCTTGGACAACGGGCCGAAAGAATCCGAGCCGTCCCTGTTGTCCTGCGATCATCTCCATGATGCCCAGGACAACGACAGACTTGCCGCTCCGGGGCTCTGCGCTGGTAATATAAACGCCCTGACTCATGGTCGCCTCCTACCTGACAATGAATTACTATTAGCAAGGAAGATCTCGCGAGCACAGCCAGCAAACAAAACCTTGCAAGCATCCGTGGCCCCGACAAATCCATTGACGATGATATCGACCTTCATCTCTTCTTCTTTCCCGACTTCGCCCTTATCGCTGCCCTGCGAACCGCGTCTTTCCGTACCTTTTTTCCGGTCGGCTCAAAGGCTCTCGACACCCGCTTTCCTGGAAAGAGATCGATCTCTTCCTCATGATGACGAATCGTGAGCCTCTTCCCCTTGCGGAGGGAATAGGTCACCGCCTTCTGCGTTATCTCGACTTCCATGTGCTGATCGCGGATGGTAAGACGGAACCGGACGCGCAGAGGACGCAGCGGCTGTAACGGTCGGAAAGACAGCTGACCATCATAATCACGCATGCCAGCAAACCCGTAGACAGCCACCATCCAGGTCCCTCCCATGGAAGCGATATGGCAACCATCGGCCGCATTACCTGCAACGTCAGCGAGGTCCATGACAAGGGCATGCTGCATGTATTCAGTGGCCTTCTCCCGATATCCCAGCTCGAAGGCTATGATGGACTGAATCGAGACGGAAAGCGAAGAGTCCCCCGTGGTCAGCGGGTCATAGAAATCGAAGTTTCGCTTCTTCTGATCCGCCGTGAATTCGTCACCGAGGAGAAGCATCGCCAGAATGACGTCGGCCTGCTTAATCACTTGATGCCGGTAGATGACCAGCGGATGATAGTGGAGGAGGAGGGGATAGTCCTCGGCCGGTGTGCCTTTGAAATCCCATGGTCTCTTTTCGAGAAACTCTTCATCCTGGAGGTGTATCCCCCGTTTCTCATCGAAGGGAAGATACATCAGATCAGCGGCCCGCTGCCAATCCTCCACTTCCTCGAGCCTCACACCCGTCCTGTGGACGAGTTCTCCAAAAAGATCGGGATGCTTTTCATTGAGGGTCCGGACCGTTGCAGCGGCAAACCAAAGGTTTTCACGGGCCATGAGATTGGTGAAGGTATTGTTGTTCACCACGGTGTTATATTCATCAGGCCCGGTGACACCCACGATGGAAAACCGTCCTTCCTTGTTCTCCGAAAAAAATCCGAGGTCTCTCCAGAGCCGCGCCGTCTCGACCAGCATTTCAGCGCCCTCGCTGTGCAGAAATGCCTCATCACCGCTGACCTCCATATATTTCTTCAGCGCAAACATAATGTCGGCGTTGATATGGTACTGGGCCGTCCCGGCCGCGTAATAGGCAGAGGCCTCCTCCCCGCTGATCGTCCTCCAAGGGAAAAGCGCCCCCTGCTGATTCACCTCCCGGGCCCGCTGCCTGGCCTTATCCAGCATGCTGAACCTGAATTTCAGCAGATTCCCGGCATTACGCGGCGACGTATAAAGCAGGAAGGGAAGTACATAGATTTCCGTGTCCCAGAAATAATGCCCCTCATAGCCGTGACCCGTAAGACCTTTTGCGGGGACGCCGGCACCCTCGGCCCTGGCTGTTGCCTGGAGAATATGGAAGAGATTGAAGCGCAGGCACTGCTGCAGTTTCTCATCTCCATCGATCTCGATGTCGCTCCGGTCCCAGAAATCGCTCATATACTGCTGCTGTCCTGCAAGCAGTTCGTCGAACTTCCTGCTCATGGCACGGCCGAGCGTACGGTTCGCCCGCTCTGAGAGCTCTTCCACCGGGACACGACGGGAAGTGTGATAGGTCAAGTATTTTGTGAGTTGAACAGGGATCCCCTTCTTCGCCTCGATCGAATAGACCACGCTGCCCGAATCCTCGGCATGGCGGGAGTCGGAAACAAAGGGGCAGGCTGTCTCTATACAATGATCGACGCCGCAGGCCAGCCCCATCCCGCTGCGTTGCGTTCTATGGCTCAGCACGATCCTGGCTTTATTCGCGTATTGTACGCCGGGGAGGAAGACCCCGTCCCGAAATGCCCGCGTCTTGCGGGGATCGCTGCTCTCTCCGGCAGCCTCATGCTCCATGCGCATCTCAGAGGATATGACAACCGGCGCTTCCGCATTGAGGAGGATCACTTCATAGAAAAGGGCTGCAAGGTGCCGGTGTTCAAAGGAGACGAGTCTCCGCGAGCGAATCGAAACCTGCTTTCCTGAAGGCGTTTCCCAGAGAATCGCCCGGTCAAGGGTGCCTTCCTTCATGTTCAGGGACCGCTCAAAGCTGAGAAGCTTCGCCGTCGGAAGATAGAACGGTTCGTCATCCACATACAGTTTGATAATCTTGCTATCCGTCACGCTCACCATGGTCTGCCCCGTTCTGGCGAGTCCGAAGGCATCCTCAGGATATGCTATGGGCCACGATTCATGGAACCCGTTTACGAACGTACCGCTCTGATGGACCGGCGTGCCCTCTTCGAAAACCCCCCGCATGCCGAGGTATCCGTTGGAAAGAGCGAAGAAGGTCTCTGTCTGACCGATGAAACCGGGATTGAACTGCTTTTCTATCAGCCGCCACCCATCGGCCGGGTAGATATGTTCGGGCAATAATATTCTTTCACGGTGTATCATCGATATCGCCCCTCTCGTCCATCTCCCGTCCGGACTCCTGCGTCGACACCGGAAATGCATATTCCGTCATATGCTCAGTCACACAATTCCCTCAGATCGCCGACGACAATATCCGCCCCCTCCTTTTTCAGGGCCTCGTGATTTCCCTTGCGGGCAATACCGATGACTAATCCAAATCCTCCGTCACGGCCCGCCCGGACACCCGAGAGCGCATCTTCTATCACGACCGATCTCGATGGTTCGGCGCCCAGCTGTCGCGCAGCCTCAAGAAAGGTATCGGGAGCAGGCTTTCCGGGAAGACGAAGTCGGTCAGCCGCCTCTCCGTCGACCCGGATATCAAAGAGGTCTGCTATGCCGGCGATCTGGAGCACGGCCCCGGCATTCTTACTCGCCGAGACAAGGGCCGTCCTGAATCCTTGGCGCCGCAGCTGCTGCAGGAAGGCGACGCTGCCCTCATACACTTCAATCCCTTCGGCATCAAGGACTTCCTTCACCATCTGGTCCTTGAGGTTTCCAAGGCCAGTGACCGATGCGAAGCCGGGCTGATCATCGGGATCGCCGAAGGGCAATTCGATCCCACGGCTTTCGAGAAAGCTGCGAACTCCCTCGTAGCGCAGCTTGCCGTCAACATAATTCGTATAGTCTTCCTGGATGTCGAAGGGTTGAAAGGCCACCTTCTTTTCAGCGGCGTGCTTTTGGAGGAATCCGTCGAACATCCTTTTCCAGCACGATGCATGGACTTTCGCCGTATCCGTGATCACGCCGTCAAGATCAAAGAGCACGGCGTCGAATTCCTCCCGAAGAATCGCCTTTCCAATCCCGGCCGCTGTCATTTTGGCCCCCCGGCGCTCCTCTTTCCAGCTTTCAGATCGATGATCTCCATTTTATGATTCGTCTCGGGATGTTTCGACGAGGGCCCTTCCGTGAGTACAGCAATGTCCCCCTGAAGTTCATGCCCCTCAAGCCATGTGCGCACAAAAGGCGTATAATCCTTCGGATGGTCCTTATGCAGGACCGGATAGACGCCTGAGGAAAATACCAGCCCCTGGCAGGTCGCCTCGTTCGAGCTTATGCCGATTATCCATACGGGCAGCCGGAACAGCGAAAGGCTCCGGGCTGTCGCACCGCTGTGTGTCGGCGCGAAGACCGCGGCCGGCGAGGCGTATTCAAGGCTCGCTTCGACGGCAATGGCGATGAGGTGCGCGAGTTTGATCCTGCTCCTGATATCAATCCCCTGATACAGGTTGCGGACCATGACCGGTTGTCGCTTCGACTCGACCTCAGCAGCTATCTTTGCCAGCATTTCTACGGCGTCGACGGGATATTTTCCCATAGCAGATTCTCCGGAGAGCATGACGCAGTCCGTGCCGTCGAGTACAGCGTTCGCAACGTCCGTAGCCTCCGCCCGTGTCGGCCGCCTGCTTTCGGTCATGGACTCCAGCATCTGAGTTGCCGTAATGACCGGTTTTGCCCGCCTGTTGGCCTGCCGCATGAGATCCTTCTGGATGATGGCGATCCTCTCGATCGGCACCTCCACGCCGAGGTCTCCCCGCGCTATCATGATCCCGTCCGCAGCTTCGAGGATATCGTCCATATGATCGAGGGCGTTCGAACGTTCGATTTTGGCAATAATGAAGGGGTGGTAGCCCAGTGCGTCTGCAGCCTGACGCACTGCCCTGATGTCGGCGCCGGTCTCGACAAAGGACTGGCTAACCGCGTCGATCCCCTCCTCTGCAGCGAATTTCAGACATTCGTGGTCACGCTCAGTGAAAGCACTGATGCCGAGGTTTATACCGGGGAGATTCAGCCCTTTTCGGGAACGCAGTTCGCCGCCCACGATAACCTTGCAGCTCACCTCATCGCCCTTCACCGCAGCGACATCGATCTGAATGATCCCGTCATTCAGAAAGAGGGTGTCACCGGGCTTTACCGCCTGGGGAAGTTTCTTGAAGGTGACCGAAGCCCTCCCCGCATCGCCGACAATGTCGGCAGTCGTCAAGACAAAGGTGTCGCCGGGCATCAGATCCACCGGCTCCTGCACAAGCATGCCGATGCGCATCTTGGGGCCGGAAAGGTCACCCATAATCGCAACCCTGCGTCCTGCAGCAGATGCCGCTGACCTCAGGTGCCGTACCACTGCTCGGTGGCTGTCGAAACTGCCGTGCGAAAAGTTGAGTCGGGCAACGTTCATACCTGCCCGTATCATCTTTTCCATCACCTCAGGCGATTCCGATGCCGGACCTATGGTACAGACGATCTTTGTCTTGTGGTTTGGAAGCTTCATCGTAGTATGTCTCCTTCCCTTGCACGTCTTCTATGATGAACTGCTCATATCATTTTTGCCGGCTGCCCGGTCGAGGCAAGGACACTGCTCCATAGCCGGCCTAAGGGCTCGATCTTCTTGCGCTGTGATACGGCAAGCGGGGTCGGCACATGAGTGAACCTATGGTTCCAGAAGCCAACGATCATGCCGGTCCGGCCAGCCATCCCCGCGTGTACGGCATTGTAGCCCATCAGCAGGCAGAAGGCTGAGTCATGGGGATTCGCCGGCTGACTCCTGATCATATAACTGGGATCTATATACTTGAGATTGACCTCCATAGGCATCTTTTTGAAATATTCCTTGATGCGATCACGGAGAAAGATCCCGATGTCTCCGTACTTAACGTTGCCCGAGGCGTCACGCTCACCCGTTGCCTCGAACAGCTCCTGGCCGGCGCCTTCAGCGACAACGATCACGGCATGGCCCCTCCGCTCGAGCCGCTGTTTCAGTGCAGAAAAAAAACCTTCGAGCGTGAATGGGACTTCCGGCACAAGACAGAAGTTCACCTGGTTGTCCACCAGCACTGAATATGCCGCAATAAAGCCGGAGTCCCGGCCCATGAGCTTCACCAGGCCGATGCCGTTGCGCGCCCCGGCCGCCTCAGCGTGTGCAGCATAGGTCGCCTTTTTTGCCTCAGAGACCGCGGTCTCAAAGCCGAAGGTCGTCTGGACATAGGAGATGTCGTTGTCGATCGTTTTCGGGATGCCAATCACGCTGAGTCTGAGCCCGCGTTTCCTCACTTCTTCGCTGATGGCAAGGGCGCCCCGCTGCGTACCATCGCCGCCAATGCAGAAAAGAATGCCTATCTTCAACCTCTCCAGGGTATCGACCATCATCGGGACATCCTGGTTACCGCGGGAGGAACCAAGCATGGTGCCGCCCATCTCGTTGATCGGTGCAACAACCTCAGGGGTGAGCATGACCGGCTGGTGATTGAATTTCGGCGTTAGTCCTTCGTATCCATAGGGAAAACCATAAATTGTCCGCACACCGTAGTGGTGATGGAGGCTCAGGACGATTGACCGGATCACGTCGTTCAGCCCGGGGCAGAGGCCGCCGCAGGTAACAATGCCACAGGTAAGTTTCGAAGGATCAAAAAAGATCTTCTCCCGCGGGCCGGCCGCCTCAAATATCGGCGGCTCACTGCCTTGATCAAGGTACCGTCTCAGCTCATTGAGATCACTGTGAAAGAGGATATGCTCCTCATCACCGGTGAACCGTATACCGCTCATAGGAGACGGAAGCGTGCACTCACCCAGCCGCGGTATCGTGAAATCCTGTGTCTGTTCCATAGCGCTCCTTTCAGGCCTTAAACAGGGTGGTCCCAACAGCCCTGAGTTCAGTCACTGCCTTCTTGACACGCTCTGCCATGCCGGACTCTGCCAGGCCGAAATACACGCGGGGATCATAGGCCTTCTTGTTCCCCACCTCGCCATCCACCTTGAGCACGCCGTCATAGTTCTTGAACATATGTTCCACGATCGGCCGGGAAAAGGCATACTGCGTATCCGTATCGATATTCATCTTGACAACGCCATAGTCGAGCGCCTCATGGATGTCGCGCAGTTCCGAACCCGAGCCGCCGTGGAATACAAGAAAAAAGCGGGCCTCTTCACCGTATTGTTTCACAACAGCGTCCTGGCAGTCTTTCAGGATCGAGGGCTTCAGCTTCACGTGTCCCGGCTTGTATACCCCGTGGACATTGCCGAAGGTCGCGGCAAGGAGATACCGGCCGCCCTTGATCGCATTAAGCCGCCGGGCGACTTCGAGAGTGTCCTCCGGCGTCGTGTAGAGCTTGGAGCCTGCCTCGCCCGTGACGCCATCCTCCTCTCCGCCGACAACTCCGGCCTCGATCTCCAGGATAAGATCATTCTTCTGAAAGCGTTCCATAAGTTTGACGGCGATATCAAGATTCTCCTTGAGCGGCAGTGCGCTTCCGTCGAACATATGGCTGTTAAAAAGATTCGGCCTGCCCGCGGCCCTTCTCTTCTCTGTCTCTTCAACAAGCGGGATGACGAGCTTATCGAGCTTGTCAGCCTGGCAATGGTCAGTGTGCAGTGCGACATAAATGGGGTACCGTTCCGCTGCACGATGCACGTGCTCGGCAATCGAGATCGCACCGAGGGCCATGTCCTTGACTGATGACCCCGAGGCAAAGGCACCACCTCCTGTAGAGATCTGGATGATACCGTCACACTTGCTCTCAGCAAGCCCCTTAAGCACAGCATTGGCAGTCGTGAGTGATGTCACGTTGATGGCCGGGTAGGCAAAACGACCCTTACGTGCCCTTTCGAGCATCTGACAATAGATTTTGTAATCCGCTATCGGCATATCGTCTCCTTTCCTTATGCTCCCACGGTTTTTCAGTCCTTTTCACGGTTGTGTCCCGGTTAAGGAATGGCAGTCTTTATCCCTTTCTCATCAAGACAGACAAAGGTGATGGTCGTCGAGAAAATTTCTTCCCCTCCTCCATCCCTGAGGCTGTCCGAAAAGACCTGAACAGAATACCGGACAGAAGTGTTGCCAACTTTTCCCTTTACGACCTTGAACCTGAGAATAGTCCCCTGACGGACGCTCTTTCTGAACTCGACCTTATCCATCCCGACAGTAACAAACCTGCAGGAAGGGTACTCAAGGCTCGCACAGATCCAGGCCGCTTCGTCGACCCACTGCAGGAGATAGCCTCCAAAGAGGTATCCGTAATGATTCAGGTGTTCCGGAAGGACAAGCTTATAGTTTTCTATGGTTCTTCAACCTCCCGACAAGTACCACCAGTGATCGAGGTTGCACGGGGTAAACGGCGTCTTGCACTGCTTCTGCCTCATCCCAGGTACAGATGTCATCCGGCGATTGCCGGGATGTATCGATCCAGCGCATCCAGCTGGTGCCGGAAAGTTCCGGGACACTGGGGATCTCGAATTCCAGCCCTTCCCAGTAGGCATTTACCATCACGTGGATCATGAATCTGCCCCTGAGGCTTCTCACGGTCAAAGCGATGGTGTGTGAGTCGGCACCCCAGTTCGGCTGGTTGAGCTTCACGCCGTGCCAAGCTATTTTTGATTCCTGAAGAAGCTGGTTCAGGGTCAATCCGGGGTCCTCCACCGAGGCGTCCCGCCGAAGCCGGGCCGCAATCTGGCGTTTCACAAATCTCAGCAGGCCGGCATGCTTATCAACGAGGCCCCAGTCGAACCAGCTGATCTCATTGTCCTGTCCATAGGCGTTGTTGTTGCCCCCCTGCGTTCTCCTCACCTCGTCCCCCATAAGGAGCATCGGCACGCCCGTCGCCAAAAGGGTTGTGGTAAAGAAATTCTTCACCTGCCTGTTTCTGAGGTCCTCGACTGACGGGTCGTCCGTCGGACCCTCATAACCGCAGTTCCAGCTCATATTATCATTGCTGCCGTCGCGGTTATCTTCACCGTTCGCTTCGTTGTGCTTGCCGTTGTACGATACGAGATCGTTCAGGGTAAAGCCGTCATGGCAGGTAACGAAATTGATGCTTTGCTCAGGCTCGCGCTCCTCATAGCCATAGATGTCGGGGCTGCCGAGCAGCCGGGATGCGAATTTCGAGACCAAGTCGCGGTCCCCCTTGAGAAAGCTCCGCACATCGTCCCTGAATCTGCCGTTCCATTCCTTCCAGCTGTCACCGACGAAACTTCCTACCTGGTAGAGTCCTGCCGCATCCCATGCCTCGGCAATGAGCTTGATGCCTGCCAGTGCCGGATCTGTCTCGATATCCCAGAGCACCGGCGGGTTCGCAAGAGGCATGCCTTGTTCATCGCGGGTCAGGATCGAGGCGAGGTCGAAACGGAACCCGTCCACATGCATCTGCTGGACCCAGTAATGGAGGCTGTCGATGATCATGCGCCGCACAAAGGGATTGCTCGCATCGAGTGTGTTGCCGCAGCCGGTGTAGTTGCCGTAGAACCGTTTGTCAGGCTCGAGGATATAATAGGCATCATTTTCAAAGCCCCGGAACGAGAGCGTCGGCCCCTCATGATTACCCTCTGCCGTATGGTTGTAAACAACGTCGAGGATCACCTCGATCCCTGCACGGTGGAGGGCCTTCACCATATCGCGGAACTCATCAAGCGGTCCGAGCGGATCTTTCCGCGAACTGTATGCCGGATGGGGCGCGAAAAACGATATCGGAGCATATCCCCAATAGTTCTTGAACCCCGGCGGTGCATCCTGTTCATCGAAATGGTAGATGGGCAGCATCTCGACAGCGGTTATCCCGAGATCCTTAAGGTAAGGGATCTTTTCGATCAGACCGGCGTAGGTCCCCCGTTTTTCCGGCGCAACACCCGAATTCGGATTCGCCGTAAATCCCCGAACGTGCATTTCATAGATGATCGTGCGCGCAAAGGGCTGCTTCAGAGGCAGATCACCTTCCCAGTCATAGGAGCGAGGATCCGATACCAAGCTCTTCATGGCAGTACTGCAATTGTCGCCGGGCTGACTCGCCAATATGCGGCTGTAGGTTTCCGGGACCACAACCGCCCTGCCATAGGGATCGAGCAGCACCTTCCCAGCATCGAAACGCATGCCGCGCGCCGGCTCATGGGGGCCATGGACACGATATCCGTAGATCTGTCCCGGCCCGATGTTTGGCAGGAACACATGCCAGTAATGGTACGTCCTGTTCTTCTTTGGATCGAGCGGGATCGTACGCGCAGGAACAGGATCTTCGGCGCGACTGAACAGGAGCAGCTCTACAGAGGTCGCATTCTTCGAGAAGACGCTGAAATTGACACCGCTGTCTCTCACGGTCGCTCCGAGAGGAAAACTGTTCCCCCGCATTGCATCTGTTACGGTCTTACCTGAACTGCGTGTTTTCTTCTTTATCGGCAACTTATTTTCCTTTGACTGGTTTTATCTTCCATATGTTCTTGCAATACTCGGCGATGGACCGGTCCGACGAAAACTTTCCCATGCGGGCAACGTTCAGGACAGACATACGGACCCATTGCCCCTGATCACGGTAAGCCGCACTTACCCGGTCCTGGCAATCGATGTAGGACTGATAGTCTGCCAGGAGCAGAAAAGGATCGTGGTTCAGGAGGTTGTCCACCAGCGGCCTGAAGAGTTCCTTGTCACCCCGCGAGAAATGGCCTGAGCTGATCTGGTCCATCGCCTCCCTGAGGCGCGGGTTTGCGTCGTAATAACTCCGGGGATCATAACCCGTGACCTTCAGATCATGTACCTCCCCGGCAGTCAGGCCGAAGAGAAAGAAATTCTCCGGACCGACCTCTTCTCGTATCTCTACATTGGCGCCATCAAGGGTGCCGATCGTGAGGGCGCCGTTCATCGAGAATTTCATGTTCCCCGTGCCAGAGGCCTCTTTCCCGGCAGTTGATATCTGCTCAGAGAGGTCTGCGGCGGGGTAGATGTGGTGAGCATTCTTCACGTTAAAATCCGGGAAGAAGACAACCTTCAGCCTTCCGGCAACGTCACGGTCACTGTTCACCACCTCAGCCACGGAATTGATCAGTTTGATAATCCGCTTCGCCATGAAATAGCCCGGTGCAGCCTTTCCTCCAAAGATAAAAGTGCGGGGGACAAAGTCCTTACCAGGGGCTTGTTTGATGCGGTTGTAAAGGGTGATGATATGGAGCACGTTCAGGTGCTGGCGCTTGTACTCGTGGATCCGTTTCACCTGTATGTCGAAGAGAGAAGCGGGGTCCGTCACGACACCTGTCTTTTCCTTTATGATTGCGGCAAGCCCGGTCTTGTTACTGTGCTTGATCTTCGCCCATGCTGTCCGGAAAGCCCGCTCATTGGCGAATGCTTCTATCTTCCTGATCTCGTCCTCAAAGTGCCTGATCCACCCGTCACCGATCTTCGCGGTGATCAGTTCCGTGAGTCCCGGGTTGGACAGAGCTATCCAGCGCCGCGGTGTTACGCCGTTCGTCACGTTCACAAAACGGTCAGGATACATGTCGTACATGTCTTTGAGAACCGTCTTTGTCAGAAGATCGCTGTGCAGGGCTGCCACACCGTTGATATGATGACTGCCAACAGAGGCGAGATGCGCCATGCGGACATACTTTTCTCCGGTCTCATCAATGATAGACAGGCGGGCGACACGTCCGTCGTCCCCGTGAAATTTGGATCGGACATCGTCCAGGAATCTGCGGTTGATCTCGTAAATGATCTCCAGGTGCCGGGGGAGCGTGCGGCTGAAGAGCGGCAGGGGCCATTTTTCGAGGGCCTCGGGCAGCAGCGTATGGTTGGTATAGGCCATGGTCTGCTGGGTGATCTTCCACGCCTTGTCCCAGTCCAGAAGATGCTCGTCAATCAGGAGTCGCATCAGTTCAGCAACAGCGATCGAGGGATGGGTGTCGTTCAGCTGAACGGCAAAGCTCCCCTGAAATGTCTCGAGGCTCTTGCCCCGAAAGAGGTGGATGCGGATCATGTCCTGAAGAGAGCAGGAGACAAAGAAATACTGCTGTGCAAGACGGAGGGTCTTTCCGATTTCCGGTTCGTCGTTCGGGTAGAGGACCTTGCTCCCGGTCTCGGAGATAACCTTTTCTTCGACTGCCTTGTAGTAATCTCCGACATTAAATGCCTGGAAGTCGAAGGATTCCACCGCCTCTGACTTCCAAAGCCTAAGCAGATCTACCATATCGTTGCGGTAAGACGGGACAGGGGTATCGTAGGCTACGCCCTTGACCACGCGATGGGGCACCCAGCGGACCTTGAACTTCCCCTTTTCATCACGATACTGCTCTGTATGGCCGCCGAAATTCACATAATAAGAAGTCTCGGGCCTGCATATCTCCCACGGATTGCCCAGGTGGAGCCACTTGTCAGTCTTCTCGACCTGCCAGCCATCGCGGATCTCCTGGTCGAAGATGCCGAACTCATACCGGATGCCGTATCCTATTGCGGGCACGTTCAACGATGCTAGCGAGTCCATGTAGCAGGCGGCGAGTCTGCCGAGCCCGCCGTTGCCAAGCCCCGGCTCTTCTTCCTGTCCCAGCAGATCCTCCAGATCATGACCGAGTTCTTTCACGGCCGAGCGCATCTGGTCAGTAATGCCCAGATTCAGGAGATTGTTGCCCAGGTGCGGCCCCATGAGGAACTCTGCCGAGAGGTAGCTGGCAAGCTTCACCTTAGGATTATGGAGCCCTTTGAGCGCGCTGATAAATTTTTCGAGCATCCGGTCACGAACCGTGTAAGCGACAGCCATGTACCAGTCGTTCCGTGTTGCAATTTCCGGAAGGCGACCCTGGACATAATAGAGGTTGTCGAGGATCGCCTGTTTCAATGAGGCAGCGCTTGATCCTGTCCGTGGATTTTCACAGACTTCTTCGGAAGTCGTTGTCCTGTCTTTTACTGATTTTTTCGCCATGATGTGTCCCTTCTTACAATTGATAGATGAAAGAACCCTCTCCCTGCCTTAAGTGTATCGACACTGAAACAGGACTGTCCTCTACTGCTCCACCGGGAATTTCTTTTCCCCGGCATTCTGAATCGCCTGCTGCATAAAGTCCGCACCGATATATCCCTTGATCCAGGCTGCATGACCAAACGACATGGTATAGGCATCATAGCCCAGCGACCTCAGCACCAGCACGGGCAGGTTCTGCGTCTGTCCCGTCACACAGGCGAGGATCAGCTTCTTGTCTTTGGGAAGCTTCTTGAGGTTTTCGGCCTTCAGGATTTGGTTGTAGGGAATGTACATAGCTCCGGGTATTTTGCCGCCCTTCTGTCCCGGAGGATCTGGCCGCACATCAATGATGACAAAGTCGGTCTTCTTTCCTTGCATCCAGCCATACACCTCGTCTGCCTTGACCTGCCAGTGGTTTGCGGCAGGTGCCTGTAACAGGATATCGCTGAACTTAGTTGCCGTATCCGCAGAGACAAGGGCATACGCAGGTACTGCCAAGACCAGGATTAGTGCAACAACGACAAATCTCTCATACCCGATTCTCATGATATCGTCCTCCTTATTGTGACCTTATTCCCTGCGCGAATTCGTGATTACGCATTATGGAGTTACATTACACGTTCGCAACAGGTTCAGCACTTCGTCATTTACCGCGTGGAAAGCAACCTTTTAAAGTCAATTTCATCACACAATGGGGAAAGTTGCAACTCGTATAATTACGAGTTGTCCTCTTTGACATACGTTGCCGGTTCAACGAAATATGATGACTATCAATAACAACCATTAATGGCCGCTTGCTGTCACAGTGGGACGAACCCCAAGTCACCCAGGACCCGCAACATAAGTTGAACAGCCAGAGCGACCGGCTGCACTCCGGCAATTTTCATCCTATCGCCGTCATGTCGGTAATCCTGGGCGCTGCCAGCTGCTTTTGCGGCCTGCCCTGCTCCAAGTACCACACTCAGAGCAGATAATGCTACTCAGCCATCTTCCAGGTCTTGTCGGGATTATAGGCCATCATCGCCTTCGCAATCTTCGCTGTATCTCTGCCAAGGTCTTTTTCATATACCACGCCATCGTGATTCACGATGAAGGTCATGACACCGGAGTTGCCGTACGTTGCCGGATAGGCAACCACGGCAAACCCGCCGATCTGTTTCCCCTTTGCCACATAATCAAAGGCCCCGTCAGGGGCATGTTTCCCCTGCTTCTTCAGCATACGGAAAAAGTAGCCCTGATATGGCACAGGATTGTCCTTTGTTCCTTTGGCAGTATATCCCCCGGCCCGTGCTTCTGCCACGAGTTCGCCCAGGGGGCTCGGCTCCTCACCTTCTTTTGTCTCCCAGTACAGACCGTTCTTCTTGCCGGGATCGCTCCCGAATTTCTCGGCATATGCAAGGATACCGTCTCCATCGTGGTCCTTCATGGCATATTCCCGCTGAGCGTCGACAATAGCGAGCATGACCTGGATTGTGTTAAGCTCATTGTCGCCGATCCTGCGATTCAGGATCTCCTCCTTGCCTGCTTTGGTATCGAAAAACCACTGGTTTCCTTTTTTTACGAGCGGTATGGGAAAGGGCCAGTCCTGTTCTCCCATGATAAGGACCATCTTATTCCCTTCTTGGCTCAGGCTGTTCTTTTGATCGAATCTGCTGACAACTCTTTCATCCCGTTGTTTGTCTTCTACAGGGTCTCCCGAAGAAATCAGCTCCTTTGCCTCCGGACCGAAGATAGCCAGCAGTTCCTTGTCATCACTCGACCTCAGAGCAGCAATAAAAGCTTTTGTCGCTTCCTCGGCAGAGGCAAAGCCCTTCTGCTTGACCGTTGCATCGGCAGACACCCCGGCGAAGGTGAGGATCATGACCGCAACTGCCGCTGAAAGAAACCGAAGCGCAGCGCATTCTTTATTGTTCATGTTCGGAAGCATCGTTTTCTTCTCCCTTGCATAATCCTGGATTGATGTTCTGTATGTTTTCATCTCTGTCTACCTCCTGCCACCGCGGCTGCCACCGCCACGACTGCCACCTCGGCCGCCACCGCCGCCGCCCCGACTGCCGCCTCGTGACATGCCGCCTCCGCGACTTCCGCCACCCCGGCTGCCAGACGACATGCTCTGCCTGCTGGAACTGCCACGGCTGCTGATGTCACGCGTTGACTTTCCACCCCTGTCCATACCGCTGAAGGCGCTGCCGCGGCCTGCACTGCCCGCACGGTTGGTATCGCGGCTCTGCATCCTGTCAGGGCCTGCAGTACCGCCCCTGGCTGGCACGTCACGCCCTTTGAACTGGTCAGCACCGCCGCGAGAAATGTCACGTCTGCCGGATTCGGCACGACCACGAAAGTTTTCCCGTGCCTTTACCTTATCAGCTGAAGCCGCCCTGTCATACTTCTGGGCAGTAGCCTGATCCCGATAGGAGACCCCTTTCCGATGCTCTGGGTTGTGCTTCCAGTCTGCCTTATTCCCCTCGCCAGCATAATGAGTCGGCTTACCGGGCTCTCCGCCACCAGGACGGTTTCCTCCCCCGGGGCGATCCCCAGGGCGGTTTCCTCCTCCGGGGCGATCCCCAGGGCGGTTTCCTCCTCCGGGACGGGTTCCATCTCCCGGACGCTGATGGGGGGGCCTATTAGGGCTGGTAGGTCTGTTGTAATTATAATTATGGTTGACCGTTATTTTGGTATCATGATGGTGATGAGAGTGTCCCCAGTGGAAACCGCCGTACCAAGCTGCACCAACGGCAACACCTGCGGCAAAACTAAATACCGACGTCGTGGCAACATAGCCGGGCGGGTAGTAATAGTATGGTGGATAGGCAGGATAGGCCCACACTCCATACACTACCGTAGGATTGTACACAGGGACGTAGACAACCGTTGTTGCCGGTTCAACCCTGATAATCTGCGTCTCGACGGTCTTTTCAACAATCACCTTCTGCTCTTTGGTCGTATTCAACTGCCCTGCCTCGTATGCCTTTGCCCTCAGCCTCTGTACTGATTCCATGACATCGCCCTGCTGGGCGAGAAAGGCATCCCCCAGTTTCTCGGTCCATTCCAGCTTATCGTCCATCATCGACAGGACATCCGGAAACGGTATCAGGGACTTCACGCTCGGATCCCATTTCTTATCCTCCAAAGCAGCTTCGAGCGCGTCATCCTTGAGGGTCTTATTCGCCTTGATCCAGCGGGCAGCCTGTGTAACCTCAAGCGGATACGTCGACGCCATCAGCACCTGTGCGAGCAGCGAGTCGGGATACAACGCAACAGGAGCGAGCAACTGGTCAAGCTCCTCCTGCTTAAAGATTGCCGCATTTCCTGCCGCTGTTTCCTGAGCAAATGTCCCCGGCGGCACTGCCATCAGAAGTATGAGACCGATCGCTACGAGTCGTAATAATCTGGTTTTGAGCTTCATGCTACCTCCTTCAGCAGGCCATTCATCATCCCGTTTTCATGTTCAAGAACTGTTAGTTTTGCAATTTTATCATACTTTCAATAGGTTAGCTATCCGCATTGCACGCCGCACGAGAGCCAGCGCGGTCGTGAGCAGAAGTGCGAATACGATTCCGAGAATCGCGGCGGCCCGCAGTGTTCTCAGAGAACGATCCATGTTCGTATTACGCATGACTGGTTGACAACCCGTTCCCACCCTCAATGAGTCCCTTTTCCATGTCCCGTGGTACTATCCAGCCGGTACCGTGATGACCGGAGCGCCCTCCTTGCCCCCTGTCTCGGTAAGGGAAAATACGAACATAAGGAACGAAAAGAGAGACTTTGATCGCAGGTCGCGGTCGTCGATCCAGAACCAGTGGCCACGGTAGAGAACGGAAACAAAGGCATCGCCGGGTTTTTCTAAAGAACTATAAATCCTGATAAGCGGGGGAACGGGCGTGCCCTGCACAACCTCTTCCGGCATGGTCGGGTTCACCCGCTTCTCTGCAACATGCACTGCCGGAACCTCTATATACGACGCCAGATCGACGATGATCTCCAGTATTGACCGGGTCAACAGGGCGAGCTCTTTATCGTCTTTCGCAACCGAACCATAGGCGACCCTGAATTCACCTGCAGAGGGGTCGAGCCCCAGAGTTTTCCGGACAAAAAGGGCATCCTCCTCTATCGACGGATCTACCTTCCCCCGGAAGCTCATCAGCACACCTTCCATCTCGTTTGTCTTCTGGACCCTGAGTCCGATGGCTCCTGAGTCCTGAATCCTCCGCAATCTCTCCAGGAGCAGGTAAAACTCCGGGTCAGCGGAACGAGCCCGCGCAGAACCCCCATAGCGGTTCCTGATACCATTGACCGAGTGTACACATACTCTAAGGACAAGATCGATCGGAACACCCGCCTGGATAAGACTCAGCACGGCAGGCGGTGGTATCGGTTTCATGAGGCTTCGGGCGAACTTTTCTCCGCTGAGCGGCATGTAGGTAATCGTCGGGCGGTCGACATACCGCACTGCCCCGCCTGTTGACTGAGTGTTTGTCGCTACTGATGTTACAGGGTGCACCCAGAAGAACCTGAGGTCGACCTGGCTCTCCACCGAATACTGACTTATGACAGAGGCAATATCGAGGAAAATGGGAGTGTCGCCATACCGCAGCTTCACCGTATTGATGAGCATCTGCTGCTTCCAGGAGTCCCCGAGCGCCCCGGTATAGTCAAAACGGTCTTGAACGACCGTCCTCGGCCCCATGCCTGTGCAGCCCCAGACAGCACATAGGCCGAGCAAAAAGGCAGCGAGTACACACCTTTTGATAAAATCCATGTTCTCCTCCTTTATTCTCAAGGATGTCATTAATCATTGCAAAAAAAGTTCTTTTGTCCCTTCTCTGAGTAGTTGTCTGTCCCCCTCTTTAGCAAAGAGGGTTAGGGGGGATTTTATCAATTATAAATACTCCATATGTGCATCATAACTGAATCAGTATTTTCTAACACCTCTCTGTCGGAAAACCCGAGAACCGTCAGCCCGATTCCTTTCAGGGCTTCGTCGCGAACCCGGTCCTTTTCTCTGCCGGCTTCTTCGTAATGCTGCCATCCATCAAGCTCTATTACAATCCCCGTCTTCGGACAGTAGAAATCAACAATATATCATCCAAGAACCTTCTGCCGCTAAAACTGAAGTCCCTTTAACTGCTTTCCTCTTAATCCTGACCATAGGTACTTTTCGGCATCTGTCGCGTTTTTCCTAAGGGTCTGTGAGACTGCCTTCAGATCTTTTCATAGTGAAGCATTCTTCGTACCCCCCCTTCGCCCCCTGTGCCAAAGGGGGGTATTATTTGTAAGGCCCTTTTTCTTTGTCCACAGGATTCCCTAAAGATGATAAGGAAAAGAAATGAAAACCCCAGGATCCAAGATCGACATACAAACCGTAATCCCGCACTTCATCTCCGCTCCGGTCAAAGGTCTCGCCTGCAAAGACGTCAGCGAGTCGCCATATCTTTCCTCTCAATTCATCCCAGGTCACGCGGACAAGAGCCTGGGCAGTACCCTCCGAGAAATTCACGACAATAAGGTAACGCTCATCGTTTTTGATCCAGCACCAGCTGAGGATATTCAAACAGCTCTGGTTGTCGGGCCAGCCGCTCCGCTCGCAGAGCTGCCATTGGCCGTTCCGGAAGACGTCATGATCGATCGCTTTCAGGAGGGTTCGGTAGAAGGCCACAAGGTCTGGATCCATGGGTTCTGCCGGCCGGCGACCAAGAAACACTGGCAACCTGACCTTCATTCCATCGAACTGTCCCTCATGAAGCAGCTTTGCCCCGGCGAGCGTCATGACGACCACTGCCGCAGTCCGCTTCTTATTGGATGAAAACGTGGCAGCAGCCCTCGGCTCGTCGTGGTTCTCGATGAAGCGGACCAGTCTTTCCTGATAGCCAAGATCAGCGCAGAGGTGAAGGCGGATGCCCTCGGCATTGTCATGCTCAAGCCGGTCGTAGAGCTTCTTGTCGTAGCAGAAGTCAAACCCCTGCTGCTGCAGTTCCCACTCCATATCCCAGTATGCCTCGGCAATGAACCTGAACTCAGGATGCTTCTTTTTGATGGCCGGTATTATCGTTGTCCAGTAGTCGGTATCAGGCTTATGCCCGGCTCGATTTCCCCACGTGCGTTCGAAAATAGTGTTCATCATAAGCATGGCCATGTCACAGCGGATGCCGTCACATTGTTCGGCAATGCCTTGCACCGTCTCAATAACTGCATGGCGGAGACCTTGGTGAAAGGCGTTCAGCTGCAGCACATCCGGCCATGCCGGAAAGTACGGGTCCCTGCCGCAGGCAAAGACATTACCGCCGGTCTCAAAAAAAGACGATGGTTCTCTCTCAATATCCCCTTTTTCCCCTCGGATAAAATATTCGGGGGAATCAACGGTCCATGGGTGGTCAGGGGCCACGTGATTCGGCACAAAGTCGAGGATCATTCTCAGCCCATGTTCACGGAGTATACGGCGGGCAACTGCGAGCCCCTCAGGCCCGCCGAGGTGTTCGTCTACCACATACCTCCGCACGCAATAGGGAGAGCCGATGATATCCTCTGAGGAAAAGTCGGCAAGTGCTCGGCGGAAATCTTCAAGCAGGCCCTGGTTCTGCATGGCTACACCGATTCCCGCAGGGCTCCTCTCCCACACTCCCATAAACCATATGGCATCGAACCCGAAGGAGGACAGATAATCCCATTCCTTTTTCGGAACAGTGGACAGAGTGACAGGCTTGCGGTATTTCCTGCTCAGCTCATTGAGCCAGACACAGGTATTTATCTCGTAGATAACCGGATGTTTCGGCCATGGCTCCATTTCATTATTTCGCCTTTCTCACCCTCCGCGGACTGGCCGAACCCGGCGAAGTCTCCCTGGCTCCCGAGATGGTTTTCATGATGTCGCTCTCGGCCGTTGCACTAAGCACTTTCTCTTTTGTCAGGAGGCCTGTTATTTGGATGATCCGCGCGATACAACCGGTCCAGCCTGTTTGGTGGCTGGCCCCGATACCCGTCCCGTTGTCACCGTGGAAGTATTCGTAGAAAAGAATATAATCCCGCCAGTGAGGGTCGCTCTGGAACTTCTCCGCCATGCCGTTCATCGGCCGCCGTCCGCTGCGGTCCCGCAGGAATATGGACGTCAGCCGCTCGCTGAGCTCACGGGCAACATCGAAGAGTGTAACAAACCGCCCTGAGCCTGTGGGACACTCCACGGTGAAGTCATCGCCGTAGTAAGCGTAGAGCCTGAGCAGCGACCCAAGCAACAGGAAGTTGACCGGCATCCAGACAGGGCCCCGCCAGTTGGAGTTGCCGCCGAACATGCCTGAATTGGACTCTCCCGGCAGATAATCGACGCGGGACTCATGCCCGTCGTGGTGGAATACAAACGGATGCTCCCGGTGGAACCGGGACAGGGAGCGAAAGCCATGGGGGCTGAAAAACTCGTTCTCGTCCAGCATCCTTGCCAGAATCCGGCGCAGTTTCTCTTCATTGGCGATCGAGAGCAGCCGCCTTCCGTTGACGCCCTTCTCCGCAGGCATGTGGATATTCGCCGCCAGCTCAGGGTGCCGGGTCAGGAACTCCCGCGCAAACGCCCGGAATCTCGGCAACCGCTCCAAGATGTCCTCGTCGAAGATCGCCACCGCCGCCAGCGGAAGCAATCCAACCATGGAGCGAACCTTGAGACGCAGGGACTGTCCATCAGGAAGGCGCAGCACGTCGTAATAGAATCCGTCCTCCTCGTCCCACATCTCATCCGGCTGTTCGCCCACACGGTCCATAGCGCCCGCAATCCACATCGTATGCTGGAAGAACTTGGAGACGAACTCCTCGTAGAGCGGTTCGTGCAGCGCCAGCTCCACCGCGATCCGGAGCATCTGCTGGCTGTAGAAGACCATCCAGGCCGTACCGTCCGCCTGCTCAAGATAGCCCCCGGTCGGCAGCGGCGAGCTGCGATCGAAGACCCCGATGTTGTCGAGCCCCAGGAACCCTCCCTCGAAGACGTTATTGTCGTTCCGGTCCTTGCGGTTTACCCACCAGGTGAAATTGACCAGGAGCTTCGAGAAGGCGTACTTGAGGAATTCGATATCGCCTTGGCCGCTATTGCGCTCCTTGTCCATCATGTAGATCTGCATTGTGGCGTAGGCGTGCACCGGCGGGTTAACATCGCCGAAATTCCACTCGTACGCCGGGAGCTGACCGTTGGGGTGCAGATAGTCGTTGCGCAGCATCAGGTCCAGTTGTTCCTTGGCAAAGTCGTGATCTACTATCGAAAGCGGCAGCATGTGGAAAGCAAGGTCCCAGGCCGCGTACCACGGATACTCCCACTTGTCCGGCATCGAAATGATGTCATCGTTGAGCATATGAAACCACGCGCCGTTGCGTACCCTATGGCGCTGTTGAGGCGAGACATGGTGCTCATCCAGCCACTTGTCCACATCGTAGTAGAAGTATTGCTTGGTCCAGAGCATGCCGGCAAGGGCCTGCCGCATGACGCTCACCCGGTCTGTGTCTTCCTTTATCGATTCCGGGGTGATTGATGCATAGAATTCACCCGCTTCAGCTACCCGGGAGCGGAACACTTCGTCGAAATCGTCGAACGCTTCGCCCATGCTGCCGGGAGCCGTGCCGGACAGCCGCAGGTGCACGGTATTTGATGAGCCTGCGTCGACGAAAAGCCGATGGTGGGGGGCTGCCTTGGTTCCGGTCTGGAGAGGATTCACTGCATCCTGCTTATTATGCACGAGATAGTTGTGAAAAGCGTCCTTGACATAAGGGCTTGCGTTCTGCGTACCGAAGATGCGTTCATTATTGGTCTCGTTTTCGGTAAAGAGCAGCGGAATGTCACAATCACAATAGAGGTAATAGTCCGCCAGCGATTCCTGGAAGAGTGGATCAGTATGGTGCGCATGGATGATGCTGAGGCTACGGCCGTCGACCTTCTTCAGCACCGGCTTCCCTCCGCCGCCGGGCCATGACCAGGTGTTGCGAAACCAGATCGTCGGCAGTACGTGCAGTTCAGCCGCCTCCGGCCCCCTGTTTGCAGCGGTGATCCGGATCAGAATGTCATCAGAGCCTGCCTTTGCATATTCGACGAACACGTCGAAATACCGGTCCTCGTTAAAGACGCCGGTGTCAAGAAGCTCGTACTCCGGCTCCTCACGGCTGCGCCGGCCGTTCGTCTCGACGAGGTCGGCATACGGGTAGGCAGCCTGCGGGTACTTGTAAAGATATTTCATATACGAGTGGGTCGGCGTACTGTCGAGGTAGAAGTAATACTCCTTCACATCCTCGCCGTGGTTGCCCTCGCTGTTCGTCAGTCCGAAGAGCCGCTCCTTGATGATCGGATCGCGGCCGTTCCAGAGCGCCAGTGCAAAGCAGAGCACCTGGTGGTCGTCACAGATCCCCCCGAGGCCGTCCTCGCCCCATTTGTAGGCCCGGGAGCGGGCCTGGTCATGGCTGAAGTAGTTCCAGGCGTCGCCGTTTTCGCTGTAGTCTTCACGGACGGTCCCCCACTGCCGCTCGCTCAGGTAAGGACCCCACTTCTTCCATGGAATTTTCGTTTCCCGCGCTTCGTTAAGCCTCTTATCCTCTGCTGTGTCGTTCATGCCCTTCCCCCTGAAATCTATAATCCTGACGCTGACGTCGCTCGCAGCGCCCGGCAGATGATTCATTCTATCATGGATTGGCTTTACCGGAAGGCCCCTTCAGATGTCCGCCGTATGTCCTCTCCATTTGTCCCATCGTGCAGAAAAAGCGATCTTTTCCATTGCGCTGCAGGATCAGCTGAGCCGCACGCACCGGTCTGATCTATACCGATAAATATATATGCTGGTGGTTCAGTAATGGGTTTATTTCAGATTGGAAGTCGGTCTCTCCCGTATATGCCGGCGCTCAGCAAATGGGGCACTCGTAAAATTACGGGTTGTCACGGCTGACAGTTTGTTATATTATTTCCATAATTACGTGTCTGCCTCCTCTTTTCTTACAATTTGTTCTTACTGATGAGTTATTGTGCTTTAATAGTGTTTCTGAAGCTCTTTGTAGATAGATATAAGAACATGGAGGGTTATCATGGAGAGCAGCAAAAGGGCAGCGCAGCGATTCTCGTTCCAGTACATTATTTTCCTTATTTTTTTAGCGGTCATGCTTTGGCCAGCACTCGGCTGCAAAAAGGAGCAGCAGGCAGCTCCTGCGCCGCCCATTGTTGAAGTCGTGACCGTCACCCAGAAGGATGTCCCAATCTACAAGGAGTGGGTCGGCGCGCTTGACGGTTATGTCAATGCGGTCATCCGACCGCAGGTCCAGGGATATCTTGTCAAGCAGAACTACAGGGAGGGTGAGTTGGTCAAAAAAGGCCAGATCCTCTTCGAGATCGACCCCCGCACCTTCCAGGCAGACCTCGACGCGGCCAAGGCGCAGTTGGCACAGCAGAAAGCCCGCCATGATACGGCACAGGCCAACCTAAAACGCATTAGACCTCTTGCTGAGCAGAACGCAGTCAGCCAGAAGGACCTGGATGATGCTATCGGCGCGGAACTCTCTACCAGGTCCGCGGTCGAGGCTGCCCAGGCAGCAGTGGATAATGCCCAGCTGAACCTTGGTTTCACGAAGATTACTTCCCCTGTTGAAGGCATCGCCGGTATCGCCAAGACCCAGCTCGGCAACCTTGTCGGTCCAAGCATGCAGACCGAATTGACATCCGTTTCCACGGTTGACCCGATCAAGGCTTATATCAATGTCAGCGAGCAGGAATATCTCGAGGTCGGCAAGTCAAACCCAAACCCGGAGAAAATACCTCTGGAACTTATCCTTGCCGACGGCAGTGTCTATCCCCATAAAGGGCGTCTGGCGTTGGCCGACAGACAGATCGACCCCACTACCGGCACGCTGAAGGTGGGAGCACTCTTTGCCAACCCCGGAAACAGGCTCCGTCCCGGCGGCTATGGATTGGTACGGGCGGTCATGTCGGTCAAGAAGGGCGCTCTGCTCATCCCCCAGCGGGCCGTCACCGATCTCCAGGGAAAATTCCTGGTGGCGATCGTAGGGGCCGACAACAAGGTGGACATCAGACAAGTAAAGGTGGCGGAGCGGATTGGTTCTGACTGGATCATCGACGAGGGCCTGAAGCCAGGTGAAACGGTGGTGGCCGAAGGGACGCAGAAGGTGAAGCCCGGCATAATGGTGAACCCTAAGCCATTCGTCCCGGATGCGGCAGCCAAAGCCGCTGCCAAACCGGGCGCAGCTCCCGAACAGGGCGCCTCTGCCAAACCTGAGACAAAGCCGGCCGCCCCTGCGCCTGCCGAGAAGAGGTAGCCCGCCATGTCAAAGTTCTTCATCAATCGCCCTATCGTGGCCATGGTGATCTCGATCCTCATGGTCATCTTGGGAGTGGTGGCCATGGCGCAGCTTCCCATAGCCCAGTTCCCCAATATCGTCCCACCGGCGATCCAGGTCAACGCCACCTACACCGGCGCCGACGCCCTCACCCTGGAGCAGTCTGTTGCCACTCCCATCGAGCAGCAGATGTCCGGCGTGGACAACCTGGACTACATGTACTCCATCAACGCCAACAATGGCATGATGACCCTCTACAACTACTTCTCACTCGGGACCGATGCCAACACCGACCAGATCCTCGCCCAGATGCGGGAGGGGCAGGCGGAGTCGCAGCTCCCGAGGGATGTCGTCAATTACGGGGTGACGGTGGCGAAGTCCACCTCTTCCCCGCTGATCATGTTCGCCCTCTTTTCACCCAACGGCACCTACGACAACATCTTCCTGGCAAACTATTCCTATATCAACATCAACGACCAGATGACCAGGGTCAAGGGGATCGCCAGCGTCACGGTCTTCGGCGCCGGGCAATACTCCATGCGACTCTGGGTAAAACCGGACCAGCTGGCAAAGCTGAACATTACCATTCCCGAGATCATGAACGCGGTGAATTCCCAGAACACGGTGAACCCGGCAGGACAAGTCGGCGCACAGCCGGTACCGAAGGGTCAAGAATACACGTATTCCGTCCGATCCCAGGGACGGCTCCAGAGCGAGGAAGAGTTCGGCAAGATCGTGCTCCGCGCCAATCCGGACGGCTCCATGGTCAGGGTGAAGGATGTGGCCCGCATCGAACTGGGGGCACAGACTTACAACCTCGAAGGACGGCTGAACGGCAAACCCTGCGCCCTGATCGCTCTGTACCAGATGCCGGGCACCAACGCACTGGAAGCTGCCAATGGCACCAAGAAGCTGATGGAGGAGCTTAAAAAGAGCTTCCCGCCCGACCTGGACTATACCGTGGCGCTGGACACCACCCTGGCGGTAACAGAAGGGATGAAGGAGATCGAGCATACCTTTTTCGAGGCCCTGATCCTTGTCATCCTGGTCGTTTTCATCTTTCTCCAGGGGTGGCGGGCCACACTGATTCCGCTCCTGGCGGTGCCGGTGTCGCTGGTCGGGACCTTTGCCCTCTTTCCGCTGCTCGGCTTTTCCATCAATACGCTGTCGCTCTTCGGCCTGGTCCTGGCCATCGGCCTCGTCGTGGACGACGCCATCGTTGTGGTGGAAGCGGTGGAGCACCATATAGAGCACGGCCTGTCGCCCAAGGAGGCATCTCTCAAGGCGATGGAAGAGGTTTCCGGCCCGGTCATCGCCATCGCCGTCATCCTGGCGGCTGTCTTCGTCCCGACAGCATTTATCCCCGGGATCACGGGTCAACTCTACCAGCAGTTCGCCGTGACCATCGCCGTCTCGGTCATCATCTCGGCCTTCAACGCCCTCTCCCTCTCCCCGGCACTCTGCGCTCTGCTGCTGAAGCCCAAAAAGAGAGGCACCGGTCCGCTCCAGAAGTTTTACGACTGGTTCAACAAACACTTCGGCCGTGCCACGAACGGCTATGTTTCGATCTGCGGTTCAGCCATCAGGAAGAGCAAGACAAGCCTGCTCCTGCTCCTCGGCGTGACCGTCCTCGCCGGCTTGACCGGCAAGAGCCTCCCCACCGGCTTCCTCCCGGACGAGGACCAGGGGTTCATCTTCGCCGGCATTCAACTGCCCAATGCGGCTTCTCTCCAACGGACCGGCGAGGTGGCCCGCCAGGCTGAGGAGATCATCCAGAACACACCGGGAGTCAAGTACTGCTCTTCGATCATCGGCTACAGCATGCTGAGCCAGGTGCAGAACACGTATAGCGCCTTCTTCTTCATATCCCTGGAGGAGTGGTCCAAGCGGAAGAAGCCGGAAGAAAAGTACGAGGCGATCAAGGCCTCGATCTCTAAGAACATGGCAGCCTTGCCCGGGGCGATCGGCTTTGCCTTCCCGCCGCCGGCCATCATGGGGGTCGGGACATCCGGAGGGGTCACCTTCATCCTCGAGGACCGGGCAGGTAAGGACATCTCCTTCCTCTCGGAAAACGTCAACAAGTTCCTTGAAGCCGCCAGGAAGCGCCCGGAACTGAGCCGGGTCACCACTACCTTCACCCCCACCGTGCCGCAGCTCTTCGTTGACGTGGACCGGGACAAGGTGCTGAAGCAGGGGGTCAACGTTGCAGATGTGTATAAAGTCCTCCAGTGCTTCATGGGAAGCGGCTTCATCAATTACTTCAACAAATTCGGCCGCCAGTGGCAGGTATTCCTCCAGGCCGAAGGGGACTACCGAACCAACATCGACAACATCGGCCAGTTCTACGTGCGCAATAGCGAAGGAAAAACCGTACCGCTCTCAGCGCTCACCTCTGTCCGCAACATCACCGGTCCCGAGTTCACCATGCGCTACAACCTCTACCGATCGGCACAGATCAACGCCACCGCTGCCCCCGGCTTCAGTTCGGCTCAGGCGATGAAGGCGCTGGAAGAGGTCTTTGCCCAGACCATGCCGCGGGAGATGGGTTTCGACTACAGCGGTATGTCGTTCCAGGAGCAGAAGGCCCAGAAGGGGGTGTCTCCGGTGGCGATCTTCGCCTTCTCCTTCCTCTGCGTCTTCCTGATTCTGGCTGCCCAGTACGAGAGCTGGTCGCTGCCCTTCTCGGTTCTCCTGGGAACCCCTGTTGCCGTGGCCGGGGCTTTCGCGGGGCTGTTGTTCCGTTCCTTTGAGAACAACATCTACGCCCAGATCGGTCTGGTCATGCTGATCGGTCTGGCAGCCAAGAACGCCATCCTTATCGTCGAATTTGCAAAGATGGGCGTCGAGCAAGGCAAGTCTCTCATGGATGCAACGCTCGAAGGTGCGAAGCTCCGTTTACGCCCAATCCTGATGACCTCCTTCGCCTTCATCCTCGGCTGCGTTCCCCTTGCCATCGCCAGCGGCGCAGGCGCCATCTCGCGGCAGGTCATGGGCATCACGGTCATCGGCGGCATGCTGGCCGCCTCCTTCATCGCCATATTCCTGATACCGGTTACCTTCTACGTTGTGGAAAAACTCTCAGGCGGCGGGAAGAAACATGAACCGGCAATACCTGAAGAACCGAACAGGGAAGGAGGTCACCATGCATAAGATTATTTTCTCCTTTCTTTGTATTTTCACCCTGACCGGATGCATGATGGGGCCGAACTATCAGCGTCCTGCAGTTGATACGCCCCAGACGTGGCGTTTTGAAGACAAGGAAGCAAAGGACGTTGCGAACACAGCGTGGTGGGAGCAGTTCAATGATCCTGTTCTCAACGACCTCATCCAGACGGCATTGCGGGAAAACAAGGACGTCAAGATAGCTGCCGCAAGGGTTGAACAGTTCGCGGGACAGTACGGCACGACGCGTGCCGCGCTCTTCCCGCAGATAGGTGCGGGCGCGCTTTATGGAAGACAGCGGGTAAGTGAACTGACCGGACCGAGCCCGCTCGACGACTCTCCTGTGGGGAACCCGACATTCAACAGTTCCCAGCTCTTCCTCAACGCAGCTTGGGAAATCGACCTCTGGGGGAAAATACGTCGTGCCACAGAGGCTGCCCGTGCGGAACTCCTGAGCACTGAGGAGGCACGCAGGACGGTCATTCTTACCCTTGTCACTTCCGTAGCGAATTCCTACATCAACCTCCGTGACCTTGACAAACAGCTTGAGTTGACCAGGCAGACGGCAAAAAGTTACAAGGAATCCTACGATATCTTCAAGCTCCGTTTCGAATATGGGATCGTCTCTGAAGTGGAGGTCAGCCAATCGAAGTCCCAGTACGAACAGGCCCTCTCGAACATCCCGCTCTTTGAGAAGTTCATCGCCCAGCAGGAAAACGCCCTGAGTGTGCTCCTCGGCAGGAATCCCGGTCCTATTTCCCGCGGCAGAACGATCGATGAGCTTATGTTTCCTGCTGTGCCTGCCGGGCTGCCGTCGGACCTCCTCACGAACCGTCCGGACATCATTCAGGCTGAGCAGAACCTTATTGCTGCCAATGCGAACATCGGTGTTGCCAAGTCGCTCTATTTCCCGTCTATTTCTCTTACGGGTTTCTTCGGGTGGGCCAGCAATGATCTTGACGATCTCTTTAAAGGACCGGCAAAGATCTGGAGCTGGGCAGTTCCCGTGTCAGCGCCGATCTTTACGGCAGGCGCTATTGCAGGCCAGGTCAAGTCAGCAGAGGCCCTGCAGCAGCAGGCGCTCTTCACCTATGAACAGTCGATCCAGACGGCGTTCCGCGAAGTGGATGATGCCCTTATTGACCAGAAGAGGACAAGGGAGCAACTGCAGTCGCTTGCGCAGCAGGTGAACGCCCTTCGCGATTACGCACGGCTGGCCTTGCTGCGCTATGACAATGGATACACCAGCTATCTCGAAGTGCTCGATGCGCAAAGCAGGCTTTACAATGCGGAGTTGACGTACGCGCAGTCACAGGGAACGCTCTTCCAGGCCCTTGTCAATCTGTATAAATCAATGGGCGGAGGCTGGGTAGTAACTGCCGAGGGGCTGACAGAACCAGCAGGCGGCGCACCCGTGATGCAGGGGGCTGCTGCTGATGCCCAAGCTCCCCTGCAAAGGTGATTATGACGGCGCTCACGGGGGACGGAGAAGATCCCCCGTTTTTCTTTTCAAATAATTTTCTCTGAGGGGAAATCGTGAAGAAATTATTCCCGCCTTCATTCTATAATCCGCTCTCTTTTGTCGGAGCAATAATCATCCTCTTCAATATCGGGCTCATGATCTTTCTTGCGATCATAGCCATGGTCTCAAAGCATCCCAAACCCTATGCTGACCTTATCATTTTTATCGCCCTGCCAATAATAATCTTCTTCGGTCTGGTTCTTGTCGTAGTAGGCATCGTTCGCGAACGTCGCCGGCTGAGCGACGGCGGAGTTATCGAACAGCGTTTCCCTCTTATTGATTTCAATAATCCGAAGCACCGCACCCTGGTACTTGTCTTCAGCTGCGGTTTTCTCATCATGTCGCTGCTGTATGCCTTTGCAGGTTTTAAGACCTACGAATACACCGAGTCCGATACGTTCTGCGGGGTTATCTGCCACAGCAGCGGACAAAGCATCCATAAGGCCGAAAACCTTTCCTATTCTTACTCGTCCCACGCCAAGGTAGGCTGCTCGACCTGTCATGTCGGCTCGGGAGTGAAGTATTTCGTGATCTATAAATTGAGGGGTATGAAACAGCTTTTCGACGTGCTCACCAACCAGATCCCGAGGCCCATCCCGACGCCCGTAGTAGACCTGCGTCCCGCCCAGGACGTCTGCGAGAGCTGCCATGGGCCGAAGTACCAGTTCTATGAGCGTCTAGAAGCGAGAAAATTCTTTCTCTCGGACAGAGGCAACACACCATGGGACCTCGATCTCCTGCTCAGGATGGGCACTCCTGGTCTGAAATCGGACAGGCCGCCCAAGATGCACTGGCACTCAAGCACCACCGAAGAGATCATCTATGACGCATCAGACCCGAAGAGGGTCAACATACCTTGGGTCCATGTCAAACGTCTCGATGGAAAGGTCCGGACGTATCGGACCAGGGGAAGTTCGCCGGAAGTGCCGGAGCCAGCGGAGAACCTGAAACGCCGTATGGATTGCGTGGATTGCCATAACCGGGCAGCCCACTCCTTCCGGCATCCCGCCGACACGCTGAACATCCTTCTCAGCATAGGGCTCGTCGATCCCACGCTCCCTGATATCAAGTCCACGGCGGTCAGGTCGATGGAAGGAGAGTACCGGACTCTTGACGAGGGCAAGGAGGCGATCAGAAAGGCAATCACGGAATTTTACCGGACCACGCATCCTTCGGTGGCAGCGGCAAAGAAGGATGCCATCGACCGTGCCATCACGGAGTTGCAGCGCGGTTACGAGCGGAACTATGATCCGCTGATGAAGGTCAGCTGGAAGAACTTCCCCAACAACCGCGGCCACCGGCACTCCCCCGGGTGCTTCCGGTGCCACGATGGCAATCACGTCAGTGAAGATGGGACGATATTATCCAAAGACTGCAATCTCTGCCATGTCCTTCTGGAACATACGGTCAGTGGTGAAGGCAGCGGTGAGAGCGCTGTAATCCGCCGGCTTGCATACCCGCACCCGGTAGACATTGGTGACTCCTATCTGACCATGAACTGCAGCGATTGCCACGGGGCCGCAGCGCAGTGATTGGTCAACGAACATCAGGTGCCTGGAGTCCTTCTTTATGGATTGCAGTATGGACTCTGTAGTCATTGCAGTCCGGACATTCCCTATGCAGCACTCTGCCGCTCCTGAAAGGGGAGCAGACCGAAACAGTGCGCATTGCATGATAGTTGCAATCCATGGCAAAAGGAGAAGGAACCTATGGCACCGAAAAAAATGGTAAAGAAAGAATCGCACATGGTCAACCTGGCTGACGAGGATGCGGTCAAAGAAATTCTTGTCGGCACGGTTCTTAGCCTTTGGGAGGTGGTGAATAACCTTACACGGCTTCGTCCATCGAAGCGGGAACAATTCAGGGTCACGATTTTCGGCTCTGCCCGGGTGCCGAGAGATTCCTGGGTATTCGGCGAGGTGAAAGGTCTTGCGCGGACGCTGTCCGGGATGGGATGCGACATTGTGACCGGCGGCGGGCCGGGGCTGATGCAGGCGGCCAATGAGGGTGCTGCCGAGGTCGGCAAGGGCGGCCGCAGCCGCTCCTATGGTGTCCGGGTCGAATTGCCCTTCGAGCAGGACGTGAACCCTTTCGTTGAACAGGCCTTCACGCACCGCACATTCTTCACCCGACTGCATCAGTTTGTGCTCATGTCTGACGCATTTGTCGTTGTCCCCGGCGGCGTCGGCACTGCGCTGGAGACGCTCATGGTCTGGCAGCTTCTGCAGGTCAAACACCTTGAAGAGAGGACACCGCTGATCCTCATCGGGAAGATGTATGATGCCCTTGTGGATTGGGCCAAGAAATACATGCTGAGACCGGAATTCCCGCTTGCCAATCCGGAAGATATGCAGATACCGCTCTGCGTGAATACGGCGGATGAAGCGATCAGCATCATACGCAAACACCATTCCGCATGGCGAAAAGCGCAGCCGCGGGAAGGCCGCGGTTCGAAAAGGACTATGAGGAAATAAGCCATGACACTGACCATTCTTGCCGGTGATATCGGAGGGACAAAAACGGTACTGAGGCTGGTCAATGCAGAGGCAAGCAGTCCCGGTCACGCAATTCCTTTACTGACCACACTCTGGGAGCGGACGTATGTAAGCAGGAGCTTTGCTGACCTGGTACCCATGGTGCACCAGTTCTTTAAAGAGGCGACAGAGGCGTCCCTCAACATTCCGGCCGTTGTCAGCGCATGCTTTGGTATTGCCGGTCCCATTGTCCATAATGTCTCGGAACTCACAAATTTGAGCTGGTCGCTATCAGGTGAACGCCTGCAGCGAACACTCGAAATTCCCCGGGTGACACTCATCAATGACTTTGCCGCTATCGGATACGGCATAGCCGGTCTGCAGGACAGCCAGATGGAAACGCTGCAGCCCGGCAGTCCCGATTCCGCTGCGCCGATCGCCATAATCGGCGCAGGCACGGGTTTGGGGGAGGGCTTTCTCATTCCTGACCCTGAAGGAAACTTCAGGGCCTACCCGAGCGAGGGAGGACACACTGATTTCGCGCCTCGGTCAGCCCTTGAATTTCAGTTGTTGACCTATCTGCTTGAGCGATACAGTCTGCCACGTGTCTCGGTTGAAAGGGTGGTATCAGGAACGGGCATCGCGTCTATCTACCAGTTTTTCCGGGACACCAACCCGCGTGAGGAGTCTGCAGCCATGGCTGATATCTATGAAACCTGGGCGCGGGAAATGGGCAAAAAAGACAAGACTGTTGACCTGGCAGCAGAGGTTTCGAAGGCAGCGCTTTCTGGCAGCGACTTTCTCTGCGGGCAGACCATGAATCTCTTTATTTCAGCCTACGGTGCAGAGGCGGGCAATCTGGCCCTGAAGCTCCTCCCCTATGGAGGTCTTTATCTCGCAGGGGGCATAGCCCCGAAGATATTTCCGATGCTGCAGCAAGGGGCCTTTATGAAGGCCTTCTCGAGCAAGGGTCGCATGCGTCCTCTGCTCGAGAAGATCCCGGTGCGCGTTATCCTTGACCCTAAGGTGGCTCTCATCGGGGCAGCCCTGACCGCGGCGAAAGAATAGTGCATGCGCCCAAACAAAAAGAGAGGGATTCAGTGATTAGTCGTCTTTTCCATTTCTGGGATGAAGAGAATAGCCTTACGGCTCTTCTCATCCTGTTGATCGTAGACGTGTTTATCATTGTACCGCTTACCCGGGCCGGACGGACGATAGAAATGATCGGTATCTTCATATTCGCCTTCCTGCTCCTCGCCGGACTGCTGACGATGGCAAAACACAGGGTTTTCCAGCTAGTTTCCGGGCTCTTTGTCATCAGTGCTATCACGGTGCGGCTGGCCCGTTCTGTCTTCGGTGTTTCTGACCTACTTCCGTGGGATGCCCTGCTCTCGTTACTGTCGATTGTTGGCATGATAATGATAGTGCTCTGGCAGGTGTATCGCCCCGGACCGGTGACAGGCCATCGTGTACGCGGCGCAGTCGCCGCATATCTCCTCATCGGGATCTTTTTCGCTTACAGTTACACCTTTATAGCTGCCGTGGTTCCCGGATCGTTTCAAGAGCCGGCATGGGTAAGCGAGGCCGGTGCCGAGCGTGGAGAGGCGTTTTTCTATTTCAGCATGGTCGCGCTGACAACAGTCGGGTTCGGAGACATTACTGCTGTCCACCCGGTTGCCAGGTCCCTCGTCATGATGGAGGCACTCATCGGGCAGCTCTACCCGGCAATACTGATCGCTCGGCTGGTCACCCTGGAGATCGAGACCCGTCGATCGGGGAAAGGAGGCAACTGATGCACGAATATCCGGTCATAATTTTCGCGGCGCTGCTCGCTTTTGTCTACGGCCTCTTCTCGCGTCTTTCAGAGCGCTCCCCGGTATCAGGGCCGATGGTCTTCGTCGCCGTAGGTCTCATCGCAAGTCCGCTTGGGTTCGGCTGGCTTGAAGTCAAGCCGAATTCCAAGCTGGTTGCGATCCTCGCCGAGATCGCACTCATAATAATACTCTTTACGGATGCCTCCCTCATCAATCTGCCGAGACTTATCAGAGAACGTTCCCTCCCCCTGAGACTCCTGCTGATCGGATTACCCCTGACCATGCTTCTCGGCATTGCCCTGGCTTTCCCCATCTTTCCGGGTACGAATTTCTGGATCATCGCGCTGATGGCGCTCATGCTCTCGCCGACGGACGCTGCATTGGGTGTTGCAGTCGTAAAGAGCGATGCTGTCCCGGAGCGTATACGGCAGTCGATCAATGTCGAGAGCGGCCTGAATGACGGCCTTGCGCTCCCGCCCATCCTTATCTGCATTGCTGCGCTCTCAGAGGCAGAAGCCGGATCAGGTGGTGCTGCCTACTGGGTCGGTTTTGCCTTGAAACAGATGATTTTTGGCCCCATCGTCGGCGGGCTTGTTGGCTGGCTCGGCGGACTTCTCATGGACAAAGCATCTACAAGAGGATGGATGAGCGACACATTTCAGCGCATAGCTTCGATTGCCCTTGCCATGATCGCCTATGCCCTTGCTGAAGAGGTTCACGGCAACGGTTTTATTGCTGCATTCTTCGGGGGACTTCTTCTGGGGGCCAGAACGCATGAGGTCAGGGAACGTATCCAGGAGTTCGCAGAGGCCGAGGGTCAACAGAAGGCCCTTTACATCTTCCTGCTTCTTGGCCTCGTACTGATCCCGGCAGTGCTGCCGCTGTGGGATGCGCGCGCCCTGCTTTATGCGATCCTGAGTCTGACCGTGATCCGGATGCTGCCCGTCGCCCTGAGCCTGCTCGGAACGAAGCTCGACTGGCAGACCGTCTCTTTCATCGGTTGGTTCGGGCCGCGGGGCATCGCCTCGGTTCTGTACCTGCTTATCGTCATAGGGAAGCTCGGCACCAAGGGCTTCGAATACATGATCTCGGTGGTGGCGCTCACGGTCCTGCTCAGTGTCTTTCTCCACGGGATCTCCGCCATACCGCTCTCGAATCTCTATGGTCGCTTCGCTGCAACAAAGGGTAAGGACACAAAAGAGAACACTGCCTGATGCAGCCGGATGACCCGGCACGAGAGAATGGATGCGGTGTTGATGAGTCAACCCACCCCTACACCCATCCCGAGAGAGGACTCAAGGGAAGAAGAAGACCATGCCGAGGTGAGCCTGCGGAAATCTCAGCTTCACCGCCGAGGTCGGGGGAAAGCGCGATACCTGTTCGAAATGCAGATGACTATCTGCGGAACAATTTCAACCCCATCATATGCATGCCACATTCTTGAAGAAAAGAGATCAGTCTGTCCCGTACCGGAGCGCCGCCAGTCCTGTGGAGAAGCACTTTTCCACAAGGCTGACCAGTTCCTGCCGGAGATCGTCGCCTTCGCGGCCTGCATAGCGGGCAAAGAGTTCGCGGGCAACCGTATGGAATGTTTCGAGGATAGCCGGATCGAAATGCTGCCCCCTGTCCTGGTCGAGTATCTCCATGGCAGCATCGAAGCTGAAAGGCTTCTTGTAGGGCCGCGCCGAGGTGAGCGCATCAAATACGTCACAAATAGCGAAGATGCGGGCAGTGACAGGAATATCCGTGCCTCGCAGGTTGTGCGGATAGCCTCCTCCTGCGTACTTCTCGTGATGATAGCCGGCAACGGTGATTGCGTCCTTGAGCCACGAAGACCGTGTCACGATCTCAACGCCCTTTTCGACGTGGGTCTTCATAACGCTGAACTCCTCATCGTCAAGCTTGCCCGGCTTGAGCAGGACGTTGTCCGGGATGCCGATCTTTCCGACATCATGCAGAAAAGCCCCCTTGATAAGGGCGCACATTTCCTCAGACGACAGGCCCATCGCCTCGCCGACGCGGGCGGAATAGAGGGAGACACGATAATTGTGGGCGTCGGTGTCACTGTCACGCTTGGCAATAGCGCTACCCAATACGGAAAGGGTCTCGAGGTTCGCGTCAAGGAGGCCCGTGGAATAGTCTGCGATCCTTCTCATGAGATGCAGGATGACCGGATAGAGGATAGCTGCCACGGAAAAGACTATGGCGAGCACGATCATAATGTTCAGGAGAATCGTTCTGGTCATTTCAGCCGCCTTCTGAGCCGATAGGGCAAAGATCCCCCTGGCATAGGCCCGAACAACCCCCTGTTCATCGGCAATGGGCATGATGACACGAACCACGGGAGTATCATTAATCTCGGACATTTCCGCAAGCACCATCCCTGCAGCGGGACGTTGCATGGGTTCCGATACAAGCAAGGCCTTGCGGGGGTCAGCATCCGTTTGTCCCTCAAGTGCCCATTCAGCCACCAGCTTTAAGGACGCGTCATAGAACTGCACGTAGACGAATCTGCCCGCCTCATAATTCACTGATTGGCGGGACTGTCCGAGATATTCGCGCAGGGCATCGGCTGCGTCCAGTGACCGGCTTCGCATGATGTGCTGTACTTCCGCCGTAAGGGCTCTGATACCCATGCGGCCATAGTCAACCACCTGATGTTTCAGCCTCGCCTCCTGTGTGAAATAGGTGATGGTGGCTATGGCAGCAGCAATCAGCATCGTGGCGATGCCGAGCCTCATCAGGAGTACACGGTGGACAAAGGTCCTGAGAGGGTAAGTCTTCATCGCGACATCTCTCGCTTCAGGCTTCCGTGAAAAAGGAAGGTGACGACGCAAAATCTACGAACTGCGCCTGGAACGCCCGCATCTCGAGAATCATGCCCTGCGCCTGGGTGCTGTCGAGCAATGGCGCAAGCTGGGATGCACTCTCCCACCACCATTCTATGATCCCCTCATAGGGCTCGTCACTCCCCCGCGACTCCATGAGCCTGATATTCGCCCCAATCTGCAGGGACAGGCTGCGGGCGTGCCTGAGGGGTTTCAGAACAGCGACAGCCTTATCCATAAGCTCTGAAAATGCGATGGATTCCCAATTCTGTCTGAACTCCTGGTAAGACATGCCCTTCTTTTTCCGAACACAGGTTATCAGGCGAATCATGAGTCCCCCTCTCTGAATATAAAGACAAGATGATATGTTTTGATCACCGCTCGTGCAACGGAATCCTGCAGAGGCTCTTTGCATCCTGCCCCGTCAGGTGTGTGCAAGCCGTTACGCAGTATTCTCATTCTTCGTGCTTTCCGAGACCCAATCCTTCAAGAGCGTATAGGTGACCGCAAGAACCACCGGCCCGATGAAAAGCCCGACAATGCCGAAGGCGATGAGGCCGCCGATAACACCAGCGAAGATCATGATCAGCGGCAGGTCCGCCCCCTTCTTGATAAGGATCGGCCTGATAAAGTTATCAATGGTACCGGCGATGATCGAAAAGATCAGCAGGACAGTTCCCCAGAGCGGATCACCCTTCCAGTAAAGCCATATAACCGCCGGGGCCAGCACCAGAATAGGTCCTAGCTGCGCAAGACAGAACATAAAGATCACCGCGGTCAGCACCGGAGCTCCCGGCACACCCGAAATGACCAGCCCGGTTCCGCCGATAGCGGTCTGTATGAGCGCAGTAACAACGATGCCGAGCGCAACGCTTCTGATCGCCTTGGCAGCAAGAACGGATACCTCCTCTCCCCGTGATCCGGCGAGGCGTAAAGCGAAACCGCGGACCCCGGCTGAGGCCTTCTCGCCCCCGGCATACATGATGGCCGCGATAATCACGGTGAGCAGGAACTGGACCAGCACCGCAGCAACGCTTCCCGCCTGAGATATGAACCACCGTATGGCAGTCCGCGCATAGGGAGTTATCTGGGCTGAAAGTTCTTCATGACTGAGTCCGGCAACGTACTGCCATTTTTCAGCAAGCTTCTTCCCGGCCAGCGGAATGCGGCCCACCCAATCCGGCGGGGCCGGAATCGTAAATCCTGCCAGAGAATTAATCCGGGCAGAGATATCGTCGGCCTTACCGACAATGGCCGTGACAGCGAGCATCAGGGGCACAATGATGAGCATTAAGAGTACGCCGGTCATCACTGTCACCGCAAGCCCCCTTTTTCCCCAGAGCCTGCCCTGAAGCTTGAGCAGGAGCGGCCACGTCGCTATAACGATGATCGTGGCCCAGACAATGGCGGTGAGGAAGGGACGGAGTATCCAGAAACTTGCAGCGATCAGAATGCCAATGAACAGCACTGCAAGCGTGATGCGTGTGACGTCTTGTGTGATGGGGCCTTTCGAATTCATCTTCGCTCTCCTCCCATGGAGCTGCGGCAGTCCTGCGCCATGACGCAAACCCTCCGGTTCAGCTCTGACTGTGACTGTATTATACGCTGCATCGCCCGTTATTACACGGGCTCTCCGGCAGATGCCAGGATTACCTGCTCTGAGAACGCCTCAGGATCAGATACCCTGCGAGGCCGGAGAAGAAAGAACCGAGGAGCACGGCAAGCTTGTCCGCATACTGATAGACCATATCATCTTCAAAGGCCAGGGAATCGATGAAGAGGCTCATGGTAAAACCGATCCCGGTCAGGACAGCAACACCATACAGCTGCCGCCAGCTGCTTCCGGTTGGCATCGATGCCAGTTTGAGTTTTATCGCCACCCAGCTGAATCCGAACACCCCTGCCTGTTTCCCGATGAAGAGACCAAGCATTATTCCCAGCGGGACACTCGCGCTCATCTGAGCAAGCGATATTCCTCTGATGTCTACGCCGGCGTTCACAAACGCAAAGAGCGGCAGTATGAGGAATGCAACCCAGGGATGGAGGTCGTGCTCCATGGAATTCGACAGAGAAAACGTATTGCCGTCTTTGTCCGTGGATGCAAGAGGGATCGTGAATGCCAGGGCAACCCCGGCCAATGTTGCATGGACTCCCGATTTTAAGACACTTACCCATAAGACGACCCCGAGAATAACATATGCCGCCTTTTTGGTTACCTCGAATCTGTTCAGGAGCACAAGCGCCAGCAGGCTCAGGCAAGCCACGATGAGGGACAGGTGGGAGAGATCTGTTGTATAGAAGACGGCAATGATGACAATGGCACCCAGATCATCGATGATGGCAAGCGCCATGAGATAGATCTTCAATGATCCCGGCACCCGGTTCCCTAAGAGTGACAGGATGCCCAGGGCAAAGGCAATATCCGTAGCCGTAGGAATCGCCCAGCCCAGCATTGCCAATTCCTCGCCCCTGTTCAGGGCGATATAGATAAAAGCGGGCACTGCCATGCCACCCACTGCTGCAATGACCGGAAGTGCAGCCTGAGACCAGGAGGAGAGATTCTCTTCCAGAATCTCTCGTTTAACCTCAAGACCGATCAGCAAAAAAAAGACCGCCATGAGACCGTCATTTATCCACAACAGCAGCGGCTTGTCGATATGCAATGCACCAAATCGGACTACAACCGGCGTATGCAGAAAGGCATTATATACCTCTGATAAGGGTGAGTTCTTCAGCAGCAGGGCAGCGGCGGTCACGAACATCAACGTTATGCCTGCGGATGATTCCCGTTGTATGAATTCTTCGATGATCTTCATGTTCTCTTCCCTGGCGGAAGGGTATCCGTTGTCATACCACCCCCGGGGTGGCTTCTCCTGAGCAGCACCGCCTCTTCGAGCCGCGAGGCTATCCGGGCTATGGCTGCCCAGTCGTGCGTCACGATGTCCTGTGCGTGGGCAAGATTGTTGCGGAGTGACTCGAGCTGCTTTATCGCCTCGACAGCCGCGTTCTTCGATGTAAAGCCGAAGAGCTGAAGGATTTCCGGCTTCTTCATCAGTATCTGTGCCTTGTCAGAGAACTGGAGGCAATCGATCAGGCTGCTCTGCCGGTTGCGCCGCAGCCGCTCCTGCTGCAGGATAACGGCCTTTTCCATACGGCCGCGTGAGACATGGACTGTCCAGGTATCGCCGGGAAAGTGCTCAGAAATGAGTCGCACCAGTTCCATCTCCGTCAGGGTGATGATGCCGAAGATCCACATGCGTGCCACAGGCTTGTTAAGGCAGCTGCGGTCGATGCAGCCGACAACTTCATCGAGCAGGGAGACAAAAGCATGCTCATAGATCGTCAATATCCGAATGACCTCTGTCAACGGGTCTTCTCCCGATATGACCTGTTCTGGGCGAAAAGTCCGCAGGTGCTCACTGCAGCGCCCTCCCGTCAGATCACTCCTTCGCACATATCCCCGTATCAGCCCCTCATCACGGAGACAGATGACATCCAGCGAATTATCCTTCATGATCTGAAAAACTTCGTCACTGTTCTTCTCCAGATCAAAAGAACGCAACGGGTCAGCCACATCCAACGCCGTAAAGGATTCCGCATAGTGCCGGATCACATGCATGGGTATGATCTCACTGTTCCAGAGCCCGGGCTGGGGAATTTCGGGCATATCATCCTGGATCGGAGATGCGCCGAGCCTTCGGGAACAGTCATGGTGGAGCTCGATGGCCTGACCGTAGAGGTTGGCATCGCCCTCCTGCAGGACCTCCAGAAGTTTCGCCATCTCACCCAGATATACCCGGGCAAAGCGCGCATCATTCTGGCAGATGTCCCGGCAGTTGTCGATAAGATCGGCAAGCTTGATTGTCTTTGCCTGCCTGTTGGCCTTTGCCAGATGCCGACGGTCCAGCTCCTTGCGCACTGATCTGTTGCCGTCGCGCGGCCTGCTCACATCCGTGAGTGACTCCACGAGCGAGGCTATTGATCTGCCAAAGGACTTCTCGACATCCTCTAAGGTAGCAGGGGTATCCTCAACTACGTCATGCAGCCAGGCTGCAGCAAGCGTTTCCGGGTCGTCGGTAACCGACGCCACAAGGGCAGCCACATTATGAAGGTGTGTTGCATAAGGAAGCTTATGATACTTGCGGAGATGGCCGATGCGGGTATGGGCATTGACCGCATACTCCCGGGCCCGTTCTTCCATATCGGACGTCACCCTTTCGTCACGTTTCATGCTCTCCTCACGATCTCATCCCCGTCTTTGTATTACGCCCGCGAGCACCATTCCGGCAGGGGACGGAAAGATTATCGGCATGGTCGACATATACTGAACTATCATATCATTTCTTCTCTGCCGGCGCCGAAGGCTGAAAAATGCTGATCGGCAGCTTTATGGTCCGTTCCATGATCCCAAGGAGCCCTGAGCCGACATGTGCTAACGGCATATAACTGGTCTTCAGGTCTGTAAAGTTTCCCGTAACCCGGACAGGCACTGCAACCAGGGAACCACCCATGATATTCTTTACGATCGGGATCCTTTTGATTACGCTGTCGACCGTACTGAATGGAGCGGCCAGGAGCTGGAGATCCACACTCTTCGATACATAATCGATTTCTCCTGTTGCCACCATACCAAAGGACGGTGCATCCATCACCGCATCCCGAAGCGTAAGCTTTCCATTCTTTAGGTCACCCTTGACTGAAATGGAGCGGTAGGGAAACTGTTCCTTGCCGATATCGGGGATACTGCCGGAAAAGATCTCCGACAGGTCGATAAAGGCGAGCACCCTCGCGAGCGTCGGCGCTTTATCGATGCTTCCGTTGTGTGCGGAAAAACTGAGGTCTCCGCTCAGGGTACGGACAAGCTCATCGGCCTTGCCTTTGGCCTTCAGGTTTCCTTCGAGGCTGAAGGTTCCTCTGATCTGGCCTTTCTGATCACTGATACAGGCGACCGTTGGAAGCAGTTCCCGGTCTTTGGCAGAAGGTTTGAAGGAAAATTCGACCACTTTCTTCTCCAGAACAATTCTTCCCGGCGCGGATATACCACAGAGAGCTGCCTCATGCACGTTGATCGCCGTCTTCTCCTCTGCCAGGTCGATCTCTGCCCTGAGAGGACTGATGGTGTACCCGCCTGAGACAAAGTTCTCTACAGAGACCCTGATCACACCGCTGACCGCCAGGGGCTCAGCAGCCTTCTCTTCCTTTCGGGCATCTCCTTTCTGCTTCGAGCTGAGTTGTTTGACCGTTTCCCAGTTGATGAGCTTGGCAGAAAGATCAGCGTTGACAACGAGGTCCTTCGGCCCGGGCTTGATGGTTCCGCGCAGCGCAATGTCCGTATCGCCGATGTTCACGGCAGAAGTGTCGATAAAGAATACCCCCGGTTCAGCCCGCAGGTCCATGGTCTTTATGTTCAGCTGTAGTCCTTCCCGCAGAAGCAGGGGTACCCCTGCTACGGAGAGTCTGCCCCGGACCTTGGATTTCGTGACGGCTTCAAGGTCAATGGCAGCGGTGATGCTCCCGCTGACCTGGCCCTTCTGCATCTCCGGCATCCTGATAATCCTAGCCAGGGTCTCTTCTGTGAGGGTCCCGTCGAATTGTCCGTTGAGATGCTTCCCTGCATGATGCAGACTGATCGTAGCACTCGATTGTGCATCCTGGAAATGCAGTTTTCTGACATCCACTCCCCCTGGCATTACCTTCAGTGCCAGATCGACACCCGGCCCGCCGGCCAGGTCAATCCGCCCGTCGAACCCAAACGTACCATGCTCCTTCCAGGACTCAAAAGCAGCGGTGTTTTCGCCGAGTACAACCTTGCCCGTAACCATTCCCCTAAGGTCCTGCAACCGGTCAAGGGGAAAGGACGGCTCCTTTACAAAGCGCCGGAGGATCTGCTGTGCAGCTTCTGCAGTCAGGGCTGCATCTGCATCAACATGAAAGGGACCGCCATCTTTCCCGAGGGCTATCTTCAAGGCACCATTGGTCAGGTTGCCTTTGTTCAGCCCAGCCTTAATACCCGAGGCATCCAGGACACCATTTTCAACGCTGTACGTGCCGTTCACCTTTTCAAAGGCAAGGCCGGTATCGGGAATGATGACCGTACCCCCTCCCAACTGTCCGCGAATGACAAAATTCTCAGGTTCTCCAATATCTCCGAACGTAGCTCCTTTTGCAGAAAAGGTGATTGCCGGCGCGAGACCGGAAGTGACATAACGAAAAACCTTCCCCAGCGCAGGAACTTCCTGCGAAATGTCCCTGAGGCCGGATTCGGCCTTCTTGAGATCAAAATCGCGCGCCTCGGCATTGAGCCGGACCCCATCCGGCCCTCTCCCCTGCCGGAAATCCAGATCGAGCGCGATGCTTTGTGCGAAATCAGTCTTCATCTTTGCCGTGAGCTTGATCATCCCGTTCCGGAAGTCCGATCCTGCGCGGAATATCGCGGTGCTCTCCCCGAGAACCAGTCGTCCTTCAAAGGGACCGTTGATACTCCCGATGCGGGAAAGGATTGCCGGCGGCTCCTTCAGAATTCTTGCCGTAATGCCCGTTGCTTCCCCTATCGTCGACCGTACGTCCGTTTCGAGATGAAAGGGCTGATCCCCCCGGCGCACGCCGACCTTGAGCCGGGCATTCCGCAGTTCAATACGGCCAAGCATACCGGCCACGTTCTCAGCTTCGAGAATTCCCTTCGCCACACTGCATCTACCACTGACCTTGCTGAATTCGAGCACCGTGTCGGGAACAGATACCCCGCCGCCCCGGATATCCCCCTTGACAACGATATTGTCCGTGCTTCCCAGGTCTTTGACTGAGGCAGAGTCGCTAGAGACAGAAAGCGCCGGGACACTCCCACCCTTGAGATAGGAGAAGATCGTCCTGACAACAGGGACATCTCCTGCAAGCGGCAGAATAGCCTCGCGCATGCGTATCACGTCAATCTCTTTTGCTTTGACCGCAAAGGAAACGCCCGTTATGGCGCGTTCTCTTGTTCTCACGGTGATTTCAAGGGCAATACGCTTCAGAAAGCCGGTACTTCCGCTGGCAGTGATCTCCAGCGAATCACGGCCGAAATCAGCATCCATATCAATTTCCGTTACGCGCAGCGACGCATTGCCTTCAGCCGCAAGGTTCAGCACCCCGTCCCTGACGCTCACCTGAAGGCCGGGAGAGCCCGTGGCAATGGAACCGAGCAGCCCCGCCAGCTTTGCATCAATATCCTCTTCATCGCGGGGTTTCTTTTTGTCCATCCTGACAGCGATGACGGGTGACTGTATCTTCACGGCTGCGATCTCGACTTTTCCGGAAAGCAGGCGCAGGAGCGAGGGATAGAGCCTCAGCGATTCCGCCCGGAGTGCCGCATCTCCCGCCAGTTCAGCCTTTATACCTGAAATGGTGACACCAAGACGGGGGAAATAGGAGAGGCCCACCTGATCAAAGTGAACGGCAGCGCCGGTCTTCTCTGAAATGACCGCCATAGCCTTTGCCTTCACGCTCTCCAGGTCTATGAGGCGCGGAAGAAACAGTACCAGTGCAGCTGCCGCAACAAGGACAACTCCCAGTGCTATACCAAGGTAGAGCGCGATTTTTTTTGCTCTGCTCATGCGTCCGTCGCCGGGCACATTATCAACTGTCAGCATGCAGATCCTTTCACCCTGCAAAAACCTCGGTCCGTGCAATCATGACCGAACGGAGCTTTTTTTCTTGCTGCCGGCATATCTTCGTAACCTGCCACACCGACATGATTTCCGACCGGCAGTGAAGTACTTTTCACCAGCCTGACAGGGTACATATTCCGCGACCATAGCTCTGTGCTCTATCCTGCTCGCCAATAATAGGCATAAGGACAGGAAAAAAGCATACCTCATGCAATTCAAATATTTCTCCAGCGACAAGCCCCGTGTCAGGATACTTCAATGATACCATGATCTAGCTTTTGTCAGGACCGTACTCTCAGGCCCCGAGCCGTCGACTCCGGGAAGTGGCAGACAGCTGCTGCACCGGACCTCACGCTCTCGGATGATAGGTCTTGAAGACTTTTTTGATCCTGTCTGTTGTAACCTTCGTGTAGATCTGCGTCGTGGAAATGTCAGCGTGCCCCAGCATCTTCTGCACTGATCTGAGGTCAGCCCCGCCTTCCAGAAGGTGGGTCGCAAAACAGTGCCGTATGGTATGCGGAGAAAGTTCTATCCCTGCCTGTTTGCCCACTGCCTTCAGCATCTGCCAGAAGCGCTGCCGCGTCATAGGCCTGCCGGTGCGCGTCACAAACAGGTACAGGGACTCCCTTTTTTTCAGTATCACAGGGCGTTCTTCAGAGATAAATCTCTTGATCCTTCCAAGCGCCCTTCCGTTCACCGGAACGATCCGCTCCTTGGATCCTTTGCCGATCACCCTGATGAAGCCGGCCTCGGCATGGATGTCGCCAAGCTTGATATTCACCAGTTCGCTCACCCGCAGTCCTGATGAGTAGAGCAGTTCGAGCATGGAAGAGTCCCGCAGCGCTGTCCCGGCATTGAACTTCGCCGCGAGCAGACTCTTCACGTCCGCTATGGTCAGCGCCTTGGGAACGCGTTCCCATTTCCTCGGCATCTGAAGGTTTTCCGTGGGGTCTTCCGGTATGCGATTCTCTATCAGCAGAAATTTATAAAACGCCTTGATGGAAGATATGTACCTGCAGACCGTGGGAATCGCATAGGTGCCGCTTCTCAGGAGCTCCAGAAAATCGATGATGTCTTCCTTCCGTGCTGTCTGCGCATCTCTGCTGTTTTTCTTCAAAAACTGGAGATACTTCTTCAGATCCGTGGCATAGGCATTGACCGTGTTTCGGGAAAGGCCTTTTTCTACAGAAAGATAGGTAAGGAAGAGATCAGACAACTCCGCAGGCAAGGTATTCCTCGATCCCTGTTGACTGTTTCAAGCGTTCATACAGTACCGGCGCGATCTGCATGAGGTTGACCGTATCTTCCCGGTTGTACTGGATCAGGCGGTCCAGGGCATGAGATGAGCCGGCCCTGGCATGTTCCCACAGCTTTACGGCATCATATCCGTCAAGTCCCTGCACTGACTCATCCCGCTCGATGCCGAAGTCATGCTCGATCTTCTTCAGGCCTCCCGCTATCTTCAGCCTTTTCGCCGCAAAACAGAGATCAAAATGCGGCATGGGGAACTCTATGCCGCGGAATGTGCGCTGGAGAAAAGGGATATCGAAGGCAGCCCCGTAAAACGTAATGAGGCATTGGTAATTTCGCAGTTCCTTGTTGAGGATCTCCGTTGTGAGATTTCTGCCCTGTATGAAGCATTTGTAGTCACATCCGTCATACAGCCCCACAACCGTGACATAGCCGCCGCTGTTCGGCTGCAGGCCGCTCGTCTCGATATCCAGGCATACTGCGCCATCTTTGAACCGTTCGAAGAGACGCCACTGTTCCCTCCTCTTGACCATCCGGCTGAAATAGCCGGCATTGCGCGCGCTCAGTTCCTTCTGAAAAAGAAAGAGGCTCTCGTTATAGAGCCTCTTTCTTTCGTCGCTGAACGTCAGCAGCTTATCTGCATGCAGGAAGTCGGTCCATGTCAGGACACCGTCCCGCCAGAGCCTGCGCTCCTTTTTTTCGCCGATGCCGTCAAGTATGCAGAAGCTGTTTTGTATCATCCATTACTTCTTTGCCGGTGCTGCAGGAGCCGGAGCTGTGGAGGCCGGAGCTGCATTTTCGTTCATGCTGCTGAAGATCTTCATGTTCTTTGGAGATCCGGGATCTGCCTTGGAGCTATGGCACAGTGCGCAGAAATCTCCCATGTTGCCGCCTTTGGCAGTGTCGACCCTGAGATACTTATAGTTGGGGTTCGATGGATGCGGGTCATGGCAACCCACACACTCGAGCTTGCCGTCCCTGAGCAATGCAGACGGGACATTGGCGACCTTCGGATTTGGCGACACGCCGTAGGGATGGCTGTGCGTGGCAGTAACTGCTGCGATGCCCATGCCGCCCCGCTCAACGGTTTCATGGCAGCCGAGGCACAATGCGGTAACCCCGGTAAAGGGCTGCTTCGTCCAGGGACTGACCGCTTTTTTATTCGGCTCCAGACCAAAGATGATCTCCCCTTTGGCTGCATGGATACTATGGCAGCCGACGCAGTTAAGACCGTCATGCGCTCCCGCTGCAAAAGCAGATGCCGGAAGAACAAGAGCAAGTAAGACAACCCCCAAAACCCTCCCAGATACCATAGCCTTCCTCCTGATCAAAAAGTTTTTTTATTATACTGAATGGCCTGCTGATATTGCCATACATTCTCCACATACCATGATACTACTGCCATGATCCGGCCGTTCACCTTCCGTCTCCGTACATTTCGCTCACCTCGTCCGTGTAGGAACCATCCTCATGATAGATAGCGAGCGGCTTCTCGATCTTCACCCCGGGCTTTCCGTCTCTCACCGCCTCGATCAGGACGATCTTCGATTCCGACCCGATATCGTTGTGTACAAACCGTATCCGCTTGGGCTCAAGCCGGTATGTCCTGAGCGAATCAAATACTTCGATCAGCCGTTCCGGATGGTATATCATGAAAAACCTTCCTTTGCTCTTGAGAAGATATGCTGCAGCGCCTGCCAGGTCGGAGAACCTCAGCGCGAGCTCGTGGCGGGCGATCGCACGCTCCTCACCCGCACTGAGCCTGCCGGTCGTCGGTTTTCTGAAGGGCGGGTTGGAGACAACGAGGTCATAGGACATGCCATCCAGCGTCTGCTGAATATGCGCCACATCAGAGAGCACTGCGGTGACCCTGCCATCAAGCCCGTTGATGCTGATATTCCTGACGGCGAGCCGGTAAAGGGATTCCTGGAGCTCAACCAGCGTGATCGCAGACTTCGGATATTTACGCGCCAGGAGCAGTCCGATGATTCCTGAGCCGGCCCCCAGATCCGCAATTTTTCTTGCGTATCGCATGTCTGCAAAGCTGCACAGGAGGACCGCGTCTACAGAAAAGCGGTAGCCCTGCTTGTTCTGATAGACCTTGATGTCACGGATGCCGTCAAGGGTTGTTTCCATGTTCACCCAGTCTTTCCAGGATAAGAGGAAGCTCCGGAAAACGTGCCACGATGCGATCAGCCTGCTGCAGAAGCGCAGCGTCACGGAATCCGTAGGATACCGCTATGGTAGAGATTCCCGCGGCCTTGCCTGCATCGATGTCAAAGTTGCTGTCACCGACGATCACGGTTTCTCCGCGAGAACAGGAGAACATTGCCATAACCGTCAGGAGAGGTTTCGGAGAAGGTTTTTTCTCATCAACACTATCGCTCCCAAGCACCGCATCAAAATAGGGCAAGAGTCCGAGTTCCCGAAGCACTTGCCGGGTGAGGGTTTCCCGCTTGTTTGAAATAACCGCTTTCTTATACTGATGCAGAACAGCGAGCGTTTCCGGTACCCCGGCATAAGGCCTGGTGAAATCGACAAGATGCGCTGTGTAGTGCTCCATGAACCGGTCCATGACAGGCTGCCGAAGAGCGATCATTTCCTGTCCGAGCAGCTTTTCGATCAGCCGGGTTATACCTTCACCAACAAGGCCTTTGGTCCTCTGCACGGTCATCTGCTCCATATCATAGGGTTCGATCGCGTAATTGAGAGCGTTCGTCAGATCGACACTTGAATCGACAAGTGTTCCGTCAAGGTCGAAGATAATGAGCCTCATCATGACACTGCATTATACCGGAATACGGACATGGCGTAAAACGTTATTGCCCTGTTTCACTACAACGTAACTATGGAGCTATAGATTTAATTAATTAGATAAGCACAGCTATGGCTATGGTACTATGTCCGGAATTGCTTCCGTAAGCACATCGGTTACCCTGCATTGGGAAGGGAGGTGATGGAGAAAAACTACCCTGCATAAACCCGGTTAAACGATCAAACATGAATACAGATACGAAAAAGGGGGATCCTATGAAAAGAAGTCTTCTCGTTGTTCTTGGCTTATCAGCTATTGCCGCTGTCTACCTTGCATTTACCGTATCAGGGGTATCGCAGACGTCTTCTGTCAATGCTGCAAAGAAGACCTATGGAGCAACCATGTATGTAGCCGGCATGGGCGGCCATTTTGCAAAGGCAGAGATCCTTATTGACCCGAACATTGCCGAAGCGCCGATAACGGTGAGCAACCTTGACCGGGTGGTCATCGGCGATAAGGACACGCATCCCACCCATGATGCCAGAATCGATGTCAACGATACCACAACGCTCTTCTGGTCAACCTATAAACTTGACCCCAACAAGAAGATGCATGTCGGGAAATCAGACCTGAAGACCGGCAAGGTGATGACGGATCTGGCCCTTGATCCAGACAAGCGGGCGCCCGGTGAAAAACCACCGCTGTACTGCGCCTCGGGGCAGTCGAAAGATTACTATATGCCGGTTTTTATGGGCGTTGAGGGCTTCATTGACGTGTTCGACAAAAAGACCCTGGAACATAAACACCGGCTGTTCGTCAGCGATATCGGCTACAAGGAAGGATCCTATGTTTTCGTTCATGGCATCAACTCCAATGACATGAAGACATTCGTCATATCCATGAACCAGAAGGGTGATGACGGAAAGGCCAACGGAAAGGTCGACTTCATCCTCGTCGATCTGCCGTCGCTGGAGAAGGGTAAATGGAAGATCTTAAAGAAAAACACCCTCACCGGCGAACCGGGCAAGACCATAACGTTCCGGCAGTTCTTCAGCATGGACGACAACTTTATCTTCGAGTCAGCCGGCGACCGCTTCTGGCTGATCGATGCCAAGACCCTCAAGCTTGTGGACGAAAAAATGACCGCCGGACAGAACCACGATGCAATGCCCACCCCTGACGGTAAATATGCAGTCCTTACGCTCAGGACCAACACCGAGGGGTGCGACGCTGACGGCAGGGCGATCCCGGGAAAGACCATCACGGACGGCACCCTGCAGCTCTACGATTTTGATGCAAAAAAGATCATTGGCAAACCGGTTTCCGTATGCGTTGACTGCCATAAGAATATAGGACTTGGTGACAAGAGCTCCGTACTCTGCGGCCTGGACGGCAACTGGAAGAACTGACTCCCGTGGCATCCGGTACGGCTCTGTCCGTATCGGATGCCTCCGTCTTGCCAGGTCATCCCCTCCCTGCTTTATGCAGCTATCCTTCGCGTCCGGGCAGCCCTGATATGTGATACAATGTGAGAAAATCTTCCCCTGAAGGAATGTCATGATCATTGGAATGCCAAAAGAGATAAAAAAAGAAGAATACCGCGTGGGTATCACTCCTGCGGGAGCAGCAGAACTGAAAAGACATAAGCATACCGTGCTGGTGGAGACAGGAGCAGGTGTGGGCAGCGGCTTTTCTGATGAGGAATATCTCGAAGCTGATGCCGACATTATTGACAGGTCAACGCTCTTCAGCAAGGCTGAGCTTATTGTAAAGGTCAAGGAGCCCCTTCCTCAGGAGTATGACCTCCTCAGGAAGCAGCAGGCACTCTTCACCTATCTTCACCTGGCACCGAACCGCGAATTGACGGACATCCTTCTCAAGAAACGCATCTCTGCCTTCGGCTATGAAACGCTCCAAAAGGACGGGGTATTGCCCCTTCTCGCGCCGATGAGCGAAGTTGCCGGGAGAATGGCCCCGCTTGTCGGTTCATGGTATCTGCAGAAGATTCACGGAGGTACGGGAATCCTTCCCTCGGGCGTACCAGGGGTCAGGCCCGGCAGAGCTGTAATCCTGGGTGCGGGCGTCGTAGGGATGAACGCTGCCCGTGTTGCCTTCGGTATCGGTATGGATGTCATTGTCCTGAACAGGGGCAGCGAAAAACTTCAGAAAATCGATGAGATCTACGGGGGGAGCATAAAGACGCTCCCGCTCACGCAGAACAACATCACCAGGGAGATAGCCGAGGCGGATGTGGTCATCGGGGCCGTTCTGGTTCCGGGAGGAAAAACACCGTTGCTCATATCACGGGACATGATACGGTCAATGAAGAAAGGCTCGGTCATTGTTGATGTCTCCATCGACCAGGGAGGATGTGCAGAAACCTCGCGACCGACCACCCATGACGATCCGGTCTATGCAGTTGACGGCATCATTCATTACACGGTTGCCAATATGCCGGGGGCATTCCCCCGCACATCAACGATGGCACTGACAAACGCGACCTTACCCTATGTAACGATGCTTGCCGACAGGGGTATCAAAAAAGCGGTGACGGACACTATCCTGAAAACCGCGCTGAATACCCACGATGGAGAGATACTCCATCCGGCTCTCGCGGCTGTTCTGTCAAAAAACAAAAAGGGCTGACCCTACGGCCAGCCCTTGCAGAGATTATCCAACAGTATCTCTCTTATTTTATTCTTTTGATCTCCGCGATCTGAATCCTGGTTACGGCACGTTCAAGCGCGGTCTCAGCTCTTTTGAAGTCGACCTCTTCTGCCTTCTTCAGTCGTTCTTCTGCACGCTTCATGGCAGCCTTTGCACGCTCGACATCGATCTCATCGGACCGTTCAGCGCTATCGGCAAGGACGAGCATGCCCCTTGGACCTATCCCGCAATAGGACCAGCTGACAAAGAAGATCACGGTCTGGTTCCCCGTTCTGCAGGTGAGCATGCCCACCTTGAGGGTCGTCACGAAGGGGACGTGTTCGGGCAACACGCCAAACTCGCCTTCGCTGCCGTTCGCTGTTACCTCATCGACCTCTTCGCTGAAGACGAGACCATGAGGCGTCACTATCTCAAGAAGAAATTTTCCTTCTGCCATTCCTACCTCGACCAGCCAAGCTTTCGGGCGTTCTCCTCAACCTCTTCGATGCCCCCGCACATATAGAATGCCTGTTCCGGCACGTCGTCATACTGCCCTTCGACAACCGCCTTGAACCCTCTGATCGTGTCCGCCACCTTGACATATTTACCCGGCCTGCCGGTGAATACCTCGGCAACATGGAAGGGCTGGCTCAGGAACCGCTGGATCTTCCGGGCGCGGGAAACGATAAGCTTGTCATCCTCGGAGAGCTCTTCCATGCCGAGGATTGCGATAATGTCCTGAAGCTCCTTGTAACGCTGAAGGACCTTCTGCACGCTCCGGGCAACCGCATAGTGCTCATCACCGATGACCTTGGGGTCAAGGATTCGTGACGTTGAATCCAGCGGATCAACAGCGGGATAAATACCGAGCTCTGAGATCTGCCGTGAAAGAACGACCGTGCCGTCAAGATGCGTAAACGCCGTTGCAACAGCAGGGTCGGTCAGATCGTCTGCAGGCACATAAATGGCCTGCATGGAGGTGATAGCGCCCTTCTTGGTCGTCGTGATCCTCTCCTGAAGTATGCCCATGTCAGTACCGAGCGTGGGCTGGTATCCGACGGCAGATGGCATTCTGCCGAGCAGGGCTGAAAGCTCGGCGCCTGCAAGGGTATACCGGAAGATGTTATCGATAAAGATAAGAACGTCCTGACCCTCATCGCGAAAATATTCCGCGGCAGTGAGTGCGGTGAGTGCAACCCGGGCCCGTGCTCCGGGGGGCTCGTTCATCTGACCGTAGATGAGGGAAACCTTTTCAAGAACGCCTGAATGCTTCATCTCGCCATACAGGTCATTCCCTTCCCTGGTCCGTTCTCCAACACCGGCGAAGACAGACACGCCACCGTGTTTCATCGCGATGTTATGAATCATCTCCATAATGACAACGGTCTTTCCTACACCCGCGCCGCCGAACATGCCCATCTTGCCGCCTCTGACGAACGGGACCAGCAGATCGAAGACCTTAACGCCTGTCTCGAACACCTGCGTTACCGGCTCCTGGGATGCAAAATCCGGAGCAGGCCGGTGGATGGGGAGTCTCGTCTCGGACTTGACCGGCCCAAGCTTGTCGACAGGGTCACCAACAACGTTCAGGATCCGTCCGAGGGCTCCCTTGCCAACGGGAACGGTGATGGGCAAACCCGTATCCACCGCTGCCATACCCCTGACAAGGCCGTCGGTAGGCTGCATCGCAACGGTCCTGACCTTGTTGTCGCCCATATGGGCAGCGACCTCAAGCGTGAGGTCGAAATCGGGTATGCCTTTGGCCGCATCCCCCTTCTGCACCACCTTGAGGGCATTGAGAATATCCGGCATGTGTCCCTCGAACTCCACATCGACAACTGCACCGATAACCTGTGAGACCTTTCCTGTATTGCTCATGCTTGTACCCCCGGGAATATATTCATTATCATGTATCCTTACGTTTATCCTTTCATGGCCTCTACGCCGCCCACGATATCCATGAGTTCCTTGGTGATCGAGGCCTGGCGTGCCTTGTTATACTGGAGAGAAAGTTTCGAGATCATTTCGTTCGCGCTCTTGGTCGCATTTTCCATGGCAGACATTCTTGCGGCCTCTTCCGACGCCTGGGACTCAAGCAGGGCCCTGAAGATCTGTATCTCAACGTTCTTCGGAACAAGACTGCTGAAGATCTCTTCCTTTGACGGTTCGTAGATAATATTAAAGACCGGCAGCGTATCCGGCGGCGCCGCCTCAATGGGAGCAAGCGGGAGAAGCCGCGCAACCACAACTTTTTGGGCAATCACTGACTTGAACTCGTTATAGACAATGATCACTTCGTCGACCGTCTCATTGGCATAGCTTTCGATGATGTCAGCAGCTATTTCCTGTGCGTTGGCATAGGAGATCTTGCCCGAGATGCCGGTCCAGGAATTCCTGAGTTCGACGCTCCTTCTCTTGAAGTAGTCTTTGGCCTTCCTGCCGACTGAACTGATGGAGACATTAAATCCATCACTCTTGAGGTCAGCAACATGTTTTGCCCCGGCTTTCAGGATGTTGGTATTGAAGGCGCCGCAGAGCCCCCTGTCGCTGGTAATGACAAGGACTTCAACGTTCTTCCGCGGTCTGACAGCCAGGAGAGGGTGTATCTCAGCTTCGAGGTTGCCCGCGAGCCGCGAGAGCCCCTCGCTCATGCGTTCCGCATATGGACGCAGCTCGAACATCCTCTGCTGCGCCTTCCTGAACTTGGCGGCAGCGACCATCTTCATGGCCTTCGTGATCTTGCTGGTACTCTGAACAGCCTTTATGCGTCTTTTTATATCGCGAAGTGTTGCCATCGCCTACCTTACGCCTGGAACCCTTTTTTGAAGTCCTCAATGGCCTTGGTCATCTTGGCCTTAAGGTCATCGTCCAGCGCTTTCTTATCAGCGAGTTCCTTAAGCACATCAGCCTTGCGGTCCTTCATGAACCGGAGGAATTCCTCTTCGAATTTCCTTACCGACTCTACCGGGATATCATCGATATAGCCCTGTGTTGCAGCATAGAGGACCGCAACCTGCTCCACCATGGACATGGGCACATACTGGCCCTGCTTCAAGAGCTCTACCATCCTCTTTCCTCGTTCGATCTGTGCAAGCGTCGATTTATCCAGGTCGCTGCCGAACTGCGCAAAAGCGGCAAGCTCCCTGAACTGTGCAAGGTCAAGTCTCAGCGTACCGGCGACCTGTTTCATTGCCTTGGTCTGGGCTGCGCCGCCGACGCGGCTGACCGAAAGACCAACATTGACCGCAGGACGCACGCCGGCATAAAAGAGTTCCGGCTCCAGATAGATCTGGCCGTCGGTGATCGAAATAACGTTCGTCGGGATATATCCGGAAACGTCACCGGCCTGTGTCTCGATGATCGGGAGTGCGGTCAGGGAGCCTCCGCCAAGCTCGTCAGAGAGCTTCGCCGCCCTTTCCAGCAGACGTGAATGGAGATAGAAAACATCGCCCGGGAACGCCTCACGGCCTGGCGGCCTTCTGAGCAGGAGCGAAAGCTGGCGGTATGCCGTAGCCTGCTTGGACAGGTCATCATATACGATCAGGGCATGCTTGCCGTTGTCCCGGAAAAATTCACCCATGGCACAGCCGGTATAGGGCGCGATGTACTGGAGGGGCGCCGGATCGCTGGCAGTTGCCGAAACAACGATCGTATGCTCCATCGCACCATTCTCCTCAAGGGTCTTCACAAGACGTGCGATATTTGACTGTTTCTGGCCGACCGCGACATAGATACAGGTGACATCGCCGCCCTTCTGGTTGATGATCGCATCAACCGCTACTGCGCTCTTCCCGGTCTGGCGGTCGCCGATGATAAGTTCGCGCTGGCCTCTGCCGATCGGGATCATGGCATCGATGGCCTTCAACCCGGTCTGGAGCGGCTCATGAACCGATTTTCTCTCAATAATTCCGGGAGCAACAACATCAACAATGCGCATCTCCTTCGTATTGATCGGTCCCTTTCCATCAATGGGCTGACCGATCGCATTGACAACGCGGCCCTTGAGTGCATCACCGGCAGGCACGGACATGATCCTTCCCGTACGTTTTACGACATCACCTTCATGGATCAACGAATCTTCACCGAACAGAACAGCGCCGACCGCATCCTCTTCCAGATTGAGCGCCATGCCCATGACACCATTCGCGAATTCGAGGAGTTCTGAAGCCATGCACTTTTCAAGGCCATAGACCCTGGCTATGCCGTCGCCAACGGACAGGACCGTTCCGACCTCGCTCACGTCAACCTTTTTCTCGAAGTCAGCTATCTGCTTCCGTAACAGCTCACTTATCTCATCAACCTTAATTTCCATCAGTTCACCCCTTTATCAGCTCATCTTTTAATAGCCTGAGTTGGCCTTTTACGCTGCTGTCGTACATGGTACTTCCCACCTTCACCAGCACACCGCCGAGCAAAGAAGAATCGATGACATATTCAATCTCGACATCGCGGTCCACCAGTTTTTTGAGAGAGACCTTCAGCCTCTCTTCATAGCCCTTCGCAACTTCAACAGGCGTAAATACCACAGCCTTCGCCTGCTTCTTCTTTTCAAGATATATTTCCGTCGCTCTCCTGAGGATTTCTGAGAGCGCGGCGATAAGCCGGCTCCCGGTCAGGTAAACGACAAACTTTGTGACCCTATCGGATATCTTTGCCCTCTCCGCGACCTTTCGGATAGCGCCTTCCTTTTCAGCTTGCGAAAACCCCGGGTTCAGCAGAAGACTCCGGAACCCGCTGCTCCTTATCATCAACTGCTCGATCAACGTCAGTTCAGCAAGTGCCTGAGCCGCACCTTCCATGCCCACAACATTGATAAACATCTTGGCATATCGTTTTGCTTGTTTTACCGGTTTCAATTCTTACCCTCTATTTTGGAAATTGATTCTTCGAGCAGCTTCATCTGCTCCTCTTTGGTGAGCTTTTCCTTCAGCTTTTTCTCGGCCAGTTCCATGGCAATCTCCACGGCCTCCTGCTTGATCGCCTCTTTTGCCTGTTTCACCTCGAAGTCTATATTGTTCCGGGTCTGTTCCAGAATCCTTGCCTTGAGCCTGTCGCCCTCCTCAGCCAGGCGCCCGGTTTCCCTTTCTCCTGACTCCCGGGCAGCTTTCAGTATCTCCTCAATCTCTTTGTCCTTGATCTTGAGCCTCTCCTCTACCTGAACCAGCGCCTTCTGGGCAAGTTCCTTGGCCTCACGTGCCTCTTTCAGTGACTGCTCGATCAGCTCTGTTCTCTTTTTGAAATACCCCTTGATGTCCATCTTCTTCATCATGAAGACCAGCAGACCAACAAGGATAAGGAAGTTGATGATAGCCCAGAAATAGGCCTTGAAAAGACTCGGTTCAGCTCCTTCTCCGCCACTGGCGAAAGAGAGAGAGACCGTAAGGAGTACGGCGGTAGGTGTCAGGCAGAGAATCTTATGCAGTACGTCCATAGTGATTCCTGGACGCTTCACTCCTGATGTCGCATGCGTGACTCGCCGCATCATGCCTTTACCAGCTTCCTGACGATCTCATCAGAGAATTTCTCTGCGTCCGCCTTTAAGGAAACTCTTGCTTTTTCTGCCTCTGCCTTCAGCTCTTGGCGGGCCCTTTGGAGCATGGTCGACGCCTGACCTTCAGCGTCTGAAAGCAGGGCTTTCTGCCTGCTGAGTGCGTCCTCCCGCAATTTTTCGAAAACGTCCTTGGCCTTATGCCGTGCCTCGGAAAGTTCCTTGTTCATCCTCTCCAGGCCCTCGTCCTTTTTCCTGTCCATTTCTTTTGCAGCGTCAAGAGAGCCCTTCACGCTTTCTTCGCGTTCCTTGAAGATGCGCAGAAGAGGCTTGAAGAGAATTACATTGAGCAGATAAACAAGAACAAGGAAATTAACGAGCAGAACGATAAACCATTGTATCTCGATGTTGAGCATCGCGTCCCCTTGGATTGGATTTCGACGAAAAACTTACGAAGGTTATCATAGGGAGAAAATTGAAGTCAAGGAAAATTGCATTAAAATTAAGAAGTTAGCCATTAAATAATCTGTATTCTTAATAAGCAAATCTTATTCACGCCATTGACTGCGATTCTTTAAGAATTATAATGTCAGAATAAACAACAGGTTACAAAGGACCTTTCTATTCACTATGGTCTTGTCACCAGCGTTCTTTAGCGCATGGAAGCAGGAACATACATCAATACCACGAGGTCATCAAAGCCCTCAGCCGATAAGCGCATTGTGGCGTCAGAACATTGAACATGCTTCATCAAGAAATATCTGGAGGACTGATGGCAGCACACGTGCCTCTATTAATGTTTTGTTGTGGACGACAGAATCGGGCGGGGATGGAAGTCAGTTTTTTACCGCACGGAAGTTATTTCTGTGTTAGAGATTGCAGCTGCTCAGGCAGGAACGATGCGGAAGCCTTTCCTAGGCTTTCGCCTTGACGGCCAGCCGGTCAAAGAACTTTTTCATCTCCTCCGGTATCTCGCCCTTCATGTGCTCTTTGAGGTAAGAATTATTTGCAATGATCTTGGTCACCTTGATCATGAACTCCTGCTTCTCCGGTGTAAGTTTCTCGAGGTTCCTGAGCTTGTTCATATAGAAGTTCTTCGATGCAAGGCCGAGTTCCTTCCTCACTTCGTCAAGGGTCATTTCCTTGGGTTTCACGACCGGCTCTACAAGGTTATATTTGCTGTAATCCCATTCCTCGATATAGGGCTTGAGTATCGGGTAGATCTCGGAGTACGGCCATGGTGCGATCGCGAGGAAGAAGGCAAGGTCCGGGTTGTAGTACTTGGCAAGTTCGACGGTATTCCTGATCTTTTCCTTTGTATCATCAGGCATGCCGAGAACAAACGATGTCTCTGAGACAATATTATATTCATTGATAAGGTCAAGGGCACGCTTGGACTGTTCGACCTTTATCTCTTTCCTGAAGAGGTCAAGGGCCTCCTGGTTCGTTGCCTCTACGCCGACATAGATATGATCAATGTCCGCCTTCTGGTACTTCCACATGATATCCTCATCCCTGAGGATGTCATCAACTCTCGTCTCCATGAGGATCTTCGTGCCGACGTTCCGTTCAATCAGAAGGTCAAGTATTCTCTCCCATCGCTGCCGCTCCAG